>NZ_APNG01000003.1:0-286442 GCF_040361255.1 Salinisphaera sp. T5B8
CGCATAGCGCCTGGTCGCGTATCAGGCGCTGGGTATCAACATACAAGGTCGGATTAGCCGAAGGCGTAATCCGACAAGAACGCAGACACGTGCCCTGATTTCGGTTGATAGCCGCATCAACTCAGCTCTATGGGCTAGCCGCCTGTATTCGGGCCCCGTGTGGAGCGAACGAGAAGCACAGGGCCGAAGGGTTTCCGGCGCACTGCGCCGGTGCGGCA
Organism: Salinisphaera sp. T5B8; assembly: GCF_040361255.1. Lineage (NCBI taxonomy): Bacteria > Pseudomonadati > Pseudomonadota > Gammaproteobacteria > Salinisphaerales > Salinisphaeraceae > Salinisphaera > Salinisphaera sp. T5B8. The sequence goes on from NZ_APNG01000003.1 coordinate 219, forward strand.
AGGTGTTTGAGGATCGCCAAAGCGATCCGAGCCATATTGATTGACTAGGGCCGCACCCTTCGGCCCGAGCATCGCAGTGGTTCGGCGCGCTTCGCTCCGACGCGTAACCCGGGTGTCTTTTCCTTTGCCTACTTTCGTTTGGACAAGCAAACGAAAGTGGGTCGCGCTGCAGCGCGAAACAGAAGGGACGCCGAACTCGTGAGTGCCGAAAGCCGGGCAACTCGAAAATTTTCGGGTTCTGAATCAATGGTCGAGTTGATCCGAAGCGAGTAAGTCTCGACCGAGAAGCCTCAGCCGCAAACCGACGCCGCGCCTGCTCTGCCCTGATCGCTGTTTGGACAGGCCCAACAAAAAAACGCCCCGGCAAAGCCGAGGCGTTTTCTCTTTCAGTTTCAGCGACGCGGAGCTAGAACTTCACGTTCACCCCGGCAATCACGCTACGCCCCGGCTGGGCGACACGCAGAAACGAGGTGCTGCGGATGATCTCGTCGTCGAGCAGGTTGTCGCCCCGCAGATAGACCATGGTTTCGGTGTCGTCGTAGCCGGCCAGGCGATAGCCCACGAAGGCGGTGAGGTCGGTATAGCCGGCGGTTTCGTCTTCGAGCGGACCGGGGTGGTCCTGATGCGACGCACGCAGGGCTTCGATCGTGCCCAGCCAGGTCTTGCTGTCGTAGTCCAGGCCCACGCCGTAACGCCCGGGCGTGATCCGCGGCAGGTTGGTGTCGTCGTCGAGTTCGGCTCGGACGTAGTCGCCGAGTAGGCGGGCGGTCAGGCGGTGCGCGCCTTCGATCAGGTCGTAACCGATCTCGGCTTCGCCGCCATAGAAAGTAGCATCGGCGGCGGCGTAGTCGATGAGCAGGAATTCGCCATCGGGTTCGAATTCGCCTTCTTCGTTGACGCGGTCGGCAATGCCGTCGGAGGCCGGCGTGCCGGTGCCATCGGCGTTGAGGCCGGCGTCGACCGAGCGCTGATAGATGTAGTCGTCGTACTTGGTATAGAACAGGCTGGTATCGAAACGCAGCCGGCCGTTGATACGACGCAGGCCCAGATCGAAGCTGTTGGCGGCTTCTTCGCCGAAGCTGCCGTTACCGCGTTCGTAGGTGAGCGTGGCTTCGTGCGGGCCGAAGCTGTACAGCTCTTCGGTGGCGGGCGCGCGTTCGTAGCGGCCGGCGGTGGCGGTGAACACGTAGTGATCGCCAATGGTGCGCTTGGCGCCCAGCGATACGCTGATCGGGGTGTGGTCGACATCCGAGCGGCCTTCGCTGGTGTCCTGTTCCTGGTATTCGACACGCAGGCCGCCCTGGACGGTCCAGTTGTCGTCGAGCGGGCGCTGTTCCACCCAGAACGCCGCGATCGAGCGGGTCTCGGTGGCCGGCACGAACGACTCTTCCTCGCCGTAGGCCTTGAAGTCGCGGTCGAAGCCCTGCAAGCCGAAGATGCCGGTAAAGCCGGCGACTGGTGCGTGTTCGGCAGCAATACGCAGTTCGGTTTCTTTGTTGTCGAAGAAGGCTTCCGGGGTTTCTTCGCCCTCGGTATGCAGGTAGTCGGTATAGGCGCCGGAGAATTCGAGCCGCTTGAGGCCGGGGGCGACATCGTAGACCTCGCCCTTGAGATCGTAGCGATCCTGGGTCAGCCGAATCTGAGCCTCTTCACCGGGAATGCCGTACTGGCGCCCGAAATGGCTGACCGCGCCGCCGACATAGCCCCAGTCGCCGGAATAGGAGGTACCCGCGCTGTAGGTGTCGGTATCGGTTTCACTGTTGTCGATGAGGCGGCTGTCGTCGGCCTTGTAGTCGTCGGTGAGGCGTTTCATGCCCTGCACGTTCAGGGCGAAATCGCCGATACCGCCGGTGACGTCCAGGCGCTGCAGGCGCTGGCCCAGGGTGCTGTCGCCACGCTCGAGGGTGGCCTCGCCAGTCACGCCGTCGGGCGCGGTCATGGGAATGCGATCGGTGACCACATTGACCACGCCGCCGATCGCGCCGGAGCCATAGAGCAGAGTCGACGGGCCCTTGAGCACTTCCACCTGGCGTGCCGAGTAGGGGTCGATGCTCACGGCATGATCCTGGCTGAGCGTGGAGACATCGGCCGAGGACAACCCGTTTTCCTGTACGCGTACGCGCGCGCCGGACTGGCCACGGATGACCGGGCGGCCCACGCCCTGGCCGAAGTCGGCCGAACTGATGCCGGGCGTATCGGCGAGCGTCGCGCCCAGGCTCTGGCCGCGTTTGCGAACCAGTTCCGGGCCGGCGACCACGGTGGCGGCTTCGATGGCCTGGCTCGGGTCCTGATCGTCGAAAGCCAGGGCTTCCACCGAAATCGGCCCGAGCATCAGGCTGTCGCCGGGCGCGGTATCGGATTGGGCAAATAGGGGCTGGCCTGCGCCGAGCAGGCACACACCGGCCGCCGGCACGAGCAGGCGTGCAACGTTTGAATAAGCCATGTAGAGGGTTTCCGTCTGATAAGCGAATACGGACTACGAATTCGCGAAAAATGCCGCCTTGGGCAGCAGGAAAAGCGCGTGTGATCAGACGAAAGACAAAGGCGGCGCGCGCGCCGTACGCCCGTTGGCGACGGGTGGCGTAGGGCCGGTGTTGATAGGCGGGGTGGCGAGATCGGCCGGCGCGTTGCCGAGCGTGATCGCGGCGGCGCCCGGCGGCGCGCTGCCGGTGTGATCGTGCGCACACAGCACGCAGACATGGTCGCCGTGACCGAGCGCGATGGGGTGTTCGAAGGCATGGGCGAACGCCAGCGCCTGGGCGCACAGTAGTACGACCAGCACGAGCGCGCAGCGTAGCTTGTGATTCCCCATGGCCTGTTCGAATCCAGGTATGCGCCGACCCGGCGCGCTGGCTATATTACGTTATAAAGTAACTTGTAGACAGTATTTTTTTGAACACCGATACGGCTTGCGAACACGCGCCGCGGTGGGCGCATAACGCCATCGCCCGGTACCCATCGAAAAAAGCCCCGCCTGCGATACAAACGGGGCCATGCTGCCGGTCAGGCTGTTGCGCCGAGGATGTTCACTCGTCGGCTGCGACGACCCGGAAGATCGTGCCGCCGGCATCGTCGCTGATATACAGCGCCCCGTCGGGGCCCTGGGCGAGGCCGGCCGGGCGATGGTCGGCGCTGCCGGGCGAGGCCACGGTTTCGCCGCTGCCGGTAAAGCCGGGCGCGCCGGCGAAGTCTTCGTAGTCGGCGGTGGCCTGGCCGTTTTCAAACGGCTGATAAATCACCCGATAACCGGCCTGCGGACTGGGCGCGCGGTTCCAGGAGCCATGAAAGGCGATGAAGGCGCCGCCGTTGTATTTCGAGCCAAAGCTGTCACCGTCATAGAACAGAATATCCATGGGCGCCCAGTGGGCCGGATAGGCCGCCAGTGGCTGTTCGTAGTCGGCGCACTGGCCCACCTTGTCGCCGTCGCCGCCGTATTCCGGGCCGAGGACTTTCTTGTCCTGTTTCGGATCGTAGTAGCAGAACGGCCAGCCGAAGTGATCGCCTTCATCAATGGCGAACAGTTCCTCGGCGGGCAGATGCGCGCTCTGCTGCTGCGTGAACGTGTCCGGCCAGTTCGAATGCAGCTGATCGCGCCCGTGCTGAACGCCGTAGAGCTGGCCGTCGTACCAGTCCAGCGCGAACATGTTGCGCAGGCCGGTGGCGTATTCGGTTTTTGGCTCGAAGGTCTGGCCGGTTTCGGTGGCCGAGAATTTCCAGATGCCGCCGTGGTTGTCGAGCAGCGGGCAGGGCTCCTGACCTTTCGAGCCGGGCTGGCGGTCGTTTTCCTGGCAGGCGTTGGACGGCGCGCCGTTGTTGACGAACAGCTGGCCGTCATCGCTGATCGCCAACCCGCGTGCGGCATGCGAGGACTGCTGCGGCAGGCCGGTGACGATATGTTCGGGCTCGCCTTGCGGCACCAGATTATCGTCGAGCTTGTAGCGATAGATATCGGTGACGGTCGCGGCGTAGAGCCAGCCGTCATGGATCGCCAGGCCGGTACCGCCGCCTTCGCCGAAGGTTTCGCGCTCGTCGGCCACGCCGTCGTCATCGCTGTCGCGGAGCGCCATCAGGCCGTGGCCGTCGACATTGTTGGCCAGATTCACATACACCGTGCCGTTATCGGCGACGGCCAGATGCCGCGGCTTGCCGGCGTCCTCGGCGAACTGGGTGGCACAGAAGCCGTCGGGCAGGTCGAGGCCGGCGGTCTCGCAATCGGCCGCGGCGCTGGCGTGGCCGGCGGTCAAAAGACCCGTCGCGGCCAGTGCTGTCGCACAGAGCGTGGGTAACGTAAGCGTTCGCATCGTTTATCCGTTGGGCATTGTTATCGATGGGTCGGTTATATCAGTTACCGGTCGGCCCCGGCAAAATGTCCAAAAAAAACGATAAAATAACTATTGAAACGTTATCCGCTGCCCCTATCGTTGCTGATGTAACGACGCAGCCCATTGATTCGGGGCGAAAAAACAGGAGGGTAGATTATGGCTATTCAGCGTTATCAGAACCGTTTCGAACCGAGCAGCCTGCTCGCGCAGTTCAACGACGAAATTAATCGCATGTTCGTACAGGACAGCAACGCCTTCCCGGCACTGGCCGGCGGGGCCTGGACGCCGAACGTGGATATCCGCGAAACCGACAACGCGTATCACATCGAGGCCGAAGTGCCCGGCGTGAACCCGCAGGATATCGAGGTCACCCTCGACAAGGGCGTGCTCACGCTCAAGGGCGAACGCAGCGAAGAAAAGACCGACGACAACGGTCAGGCACGCTATCGCGAGCGTCGCTTCGGATCGTTCGTGCGCCGCTTCTCGTTGCCCGAAACCGCGGACGAGGAAAACATCGAAGCCCGCGCGGAACACGGTGTGCTGCGGCTGACCATCAACAAGAAAGCCACCAGCGAACCGCGGCGTATCACCGTGCGCAGCGGCGACACCGGCACCGCGACGGTGGACACGCAGGATCAGGCCGAAAGCGCCTGATCGCCTGCCCGGCACAGCCGAAAACGGGGCCGCTTGGCCCCGTTTTTTTATGTGGCCGACTGGCAAAGTCGGCCGGCCAGTGCGCGCGTTTGGCTGATGGCCTGCGCTTTCGACGCCGCGAAACGATCATCGCCGAATTCCTGATATTCGATCCCGACATGATGGATTTCGTCGGCCCCGAGATAGCCCGATAGCGAACGCAGATGCGGCAACAGATGGCCGGCGTGTTCGTTGAATTCGCCTGGGCCGAAGCCGAATTCCCCCGATGCGGTCAGCGCCACCAGTTGCTTGCCGCCGAGGATCGGTTCCAGCGGCCGGTCGCCGCGGGCGAGATCGAAGCTGAAGGTCCGCCCGATCCGCACGACCTGATCGACCCAGGCCTTCAGTGCGGCGGGTAGGCCGTAGTTGTACATGGGCGTGGCGATTACCAGTACGTCGGCCTGTTCCAGTTCGTCGATCAGCGTATCGGACAGGGCCAGTGCCGCGTTTTGTGCGTCGCTGCGCTCGGCCGCTGGTGTGAAGGCCGCGGCGATCCAGTCTTCAGACACGGCCGGCGGCGGCTCGATGCCGATATCGCGGCGGATGAGTTCGATCGTCGGTTCGTTTGTCTGCCACTGGGCGATAAACAGATCGCCGAGCATGCGAGTGAGCGAACGGTTGAGGCGGGCACTGGCGTCGATACGCAGGAGGGTGGTCATGGGTCGGTCCAAGGGATGTGTTGGCTGCAACTATCCAGTCGGGCGACTGCCGTGACAAAAGCAAAGAAAGCGTCTATAGATGCGCTAAATTCATCTGTTGCGGGGTGCGGGTGTCGTTCCCGTCGCTATCGGCGCTACGCGCATTCGAAGCCGCGGCCCGGCTGGGTAGTTTCAAGGCAGCGGCCGAGGCACTGCATTTGTCGCCCACCGCCGTGTCCCACCATATTCGCGGGCTTGAGGCACAGCTGGGCGTGTCGTTGTTCGTACGCCGCACGCGCGCCATTACGCCGACCGAGGCCGGGTTGCAGCTGTCGCAGGCGGCCACGCGTGCGTTTTCGGAACTCGAGGCGGCCGTCGCCGCACTGCGCGATGACGAAAACCGCCTGACGATCTCCACCACGCCGGCGTTTGCCACACTATGGCTGGCCCCGCGTATCGACGACTTCGAGCAGCGCCATCCCGATCTGCGGATACGACTGGTGTCTTCGACCGAGCCCGTCGATCTCGAGCGCGATCGCGAGGTTGATATCGCGATTCGGTATTCAGCCGCCGACCCCGATACCGACGACAGCCGTATTCTGGTGCGCGAGTCGGTGGGGGCGTTTGCGAGCCCGGCCTATCTCGCCGCGGGTGTGCCGATCGAGACGGTCGATCGACTGGCCACGTGTTGGCCGGACGCGCGGCTGGCCCCTATCGACTGGGCCACATGGCAAGTGCAGGCCGGCGTCGGCCCGCTGGACGAGGCGAAGCTACGCACCTTCGCGCACGAGCAGGAAGTGGTTCAGGCGGCGCTCGCCGGCAAGGGCGTGGCGCTGGTGAGCGAACTGCTGGTACGGGATATGGTCGCGCGTGGCTGGCTGGTGGCCTGGCGGCCGGAGATTCGCATGCCCGGCCATGCCTATCGCCTGATTACCGGGCCGTTGAAGGCCCACACGCGCCGCGCGGCTCTGTTCATTGCCTGGCTAAAGAACGCGCTTGCGGGCGATCAGCGTAAATAGCTGCGCGAGTTCGTATCGATTCAAAGAGGCCTGTCAGCTTGGTTGTCGCCCCTCCCGCTCGATCTGTCGTCATCTTTGCTTCGATGCTTATACTTTGTGTCAATTGACGGGGTAAGGGCCATAAATATTTCTTTGTGCCCAGAGAAAACTCTCTCAGACTCTACCCATCTTATAATTAGCTCTTCGTCAAATTTCGGTTCAACATGGTGAATGAGCTTTGCAGCATCACGTAGTAGATATTGTCCGAATGCATCAGCTTTAGATATCTGGTTTATTGCCTCGATATTCTTTTCGGGCGCCTTGATGAGAAGATCGGAAACAATTTGTACGTGCCCATTTTGGTTGCTAGCTTTATTGTATAAATCCCACCCCGCAGCTCGGACAAAGCGCTCTGCTTTTGCTCTCTCTCTATTCTCGTATCGCGCATATGCTATTCCAGCTATGCCGACTACAAGACCTGCAATACCAAGAATATTCGATAGCAAGGTATTCCCCTTTAGAAATTGAGCTGTATTTTAAGTATGTGTGTGCTTACCGAAACAGCGTATCGATATGATCGGCGCCGATGCCTACCCGGTCGTAGTGCTCACGGCAGAGGGCGATATAGTCGTGGACGTCGAAATAGCCGTCCGACTCGCCCTGTTCGTCGAGCCAGATGAGCGGGCCTTTCACCACGAAGAACACCCGCATCGGGTCTTCGTGTTCGTAGGCGACAAGGGTATGGCCTTCGCCCGGCGTTTCGTAAACAAAGTCGCCGGCAGTGGCGATCCAGTCGTGTTCCAGATAGCCCCATTTACCGGAGATGGTGTAGGCGAACACTTCGTTGGGGTGGTAGTGGCGATTGACCAGGCCCGCGCCCTTGGCCATGAGCACGTCGCACCAGCGGTTCGAGGACGGCGATATCCATAGCGGGCGCGAGGACACCGTATCGTTGAAGGGCACGTAGTAGCGTTCGTCCTCGGTGGGCGCGTTGGCGATATGCACTTCCGGCAGCGTATCGGGCTTGAAGCTGTTGGGGATCGGTGGGATATCGCGCCAGAATTCGCTGGTTGGTGCTTTGGTGGGCATGGTCGCGCCTCGGTCTGATTATTATTGGTCAACGCCGAGTGTCGATGTCCGGCCGAGTGCGTGCAACGTCGCCCGCCCGGTCGCGATCAATCGTTGGCCCGCAGCGTGGTCCAGGCGGGCTGGCGCAACACATCGCGCAGCGAGGCCAACCCGGAGAGGGCGATTACGCCGGTGGCGACAGTGATTGCGATCAGCCACAGCGGCCAGCGCCAGGCGTAGTCGAGGTCGAACACCCACACCGCGAGCACGATGGCGGTGACCTGGGCGATCGCGGCTGCCAGCAGCGACGCACACAGCCCAATGAGCAGGCACTCGCCGAAGGTAGCCTGACGCAGCCAGCTCGAGCGCGCGCCGAGCGCTCGCAGCAGTGCGGCTTCGCGTAGCCGTTCGGCGCGGCTGGCCTGCATGGCGGCCAGCAGTACCACCAGACCGGCGGCCAGGGTGAAGCCGAACACCAGCTCGATGGCCAGGCTCAGCCGGTCGATCAGCGTGGTGAGTTGTTTGAGGATGGCGGCGATATCGATCACGCTGATATTGGAGAATTCGCGCACCAGTGCACCGATCACGCCGTGCGCGTCGTCGGGCACGTAGAGGCTGGTGATATAGGTCGCCGAGAATTCGTCCAGCACGCCCGGCGCGAACAGCACATAGAAGTTCGCCTGCAGGCTGGACCAGTCGATTTCGCGAATGCTTTCGATGGTGGCGGTGACCGGTGTGCCGGTGATGTCGAAGGTGAGGCTATCGCCCACGTCCACACCCAGGCGTTCGGCCACCGAGGTATCGATGGACATGCGCGGCTTGCCGGTATCGTCCGCATCGAACCACTGGCCGGCGACGATACGGTTGTCGTTTTTCAGCGTGTCGATCCACGACAGGTTCAGTTCGCGCCGGGTCAGCTCGCCGGCCTGTTCAGCCAGTTCGGCGTCGTCTGCGATCGCGGTGCCGTCCACCGCCGTGAGCCGCCCGCGTACCAGCGGGTAGAAGTCCGCGTTCAGACCGGCCTGTTGCAGACGTTCGGCGACCGCCGGCTGTTGTTCGCGGGTGATGTTGATCAGGAAACGATTGGGCGCGTCGGCGGCGATATCCGCCTGCCAGCCGGCGAGCAGGTCGCCGCGGACAATCACCAGCATGAACAGCATGGTCAGGCCGATGCCGAAGGCCACGATCTGCAGCGCGCTGGCCTGGCGTCGGCGTGCCAGGGCCGACAGCGCCAGCCGCAGGCCCGGCCCGCCGCGGTTGCCGATGCGTGGGCGCAGCCGGTCGATACCGGCCAGCAGGCCCAGGGCGACGACCCACAGCACGGCGGTGCCGCCAATAGTCGCACCCACGACCCAGGCGGTCAGCGTGATATCGCGGGTGGCGGCCGCCGCCAGCAGGGCGACGCTTGCGAGTGCAGCGGCATAGATCAGCCACATGCGCCCGCGCTGTTCGGCAAGCGAGCGGGCGAGCACCCGTGCCGGCGGCGTGGCCCGGGCCTGGGCCAGCGCCGGCCAGGCAAACCCGGCCAGCAGCACCGCGCCGGTGGCCGCGGCCGGCCACAGGGCGAGCCACGAGGCCGCGGGCAGCTGTATTTCGAAGGCGCGGGCGATCAGCTGTGAAATACCCAGCTGGGCCAGCCAGGCAACCAGCAGCCCGAGGCCGATACCGATCGCGCCCACGAATACCAGCTGCCAGGCCATCAGCCGGGCGATCAAGCCACGGGCTGCACCCAGGGTCTTGAGCAGGGCGATTTCATCCAGCCGCGACGATGCATGCTGGCGCGCAGTCAGCGCGATGGCGACGCCCGCGAGTACCACGGCCACGAGTGCGGCCAGGTCCAGAAACACGTCGGCGCGATCCAGCGCCCGCGCCAGCGCGCGGTTGGATTCGGCCGGGGTGCGCAACCTCTCGCCGGGCTGCAGGGTGGGCTCCAGACGTTCGCGCACCTGTTCGAGCGCGGCCGGTTCGCCGGCGATGCGTTCGTCGTAGTTCGCCCGGCTGCCCGGGCCGAGAAGGCCGGTGGCGGGCACGTCGGCATCGCGTATGAGCACCCGCGGTGCGATATTGGCAAAGCCCTGGCCGCGATCGGGTTCGATGACCAGTACGGCGGCGATTTTCAGACGTGCATCGCCGAGGTTGAGCGTGTCGCCCACCGCAAGCTGCTGGGCATCGAGAATACGCTGGGCCACCCAGGCCGTACCCGGCTCGGGGGGCTGAGTGATCGTTTCGGTCGGGCTGTCCGGGGCGCCGCGCCGCAGCGTGACTTCGCCGCGCAGCGGATAGCCGTCTTGCACCGCCTTGACCGAGACCAGCGTGATCTCGTCGTCGTTCTGGCTGACCACGCTCGGAAACACGGTCACGCCGTGATGGGCCACGCCGATCTCGTCGAGAATGGCCGCCCGCTTTTCATCCAGCGGCGCGCGCAGTTCCAGTTCCAGGTCGCCGGCGAGCGTGGCCGCGCCCTGGCGCTCCATGCCGGCGCGTACGCGATCGGTCATCTGGCTGACCGCGCCCACGGCGGCCACGGCCACCACGAGCGCGATCAGCAGAATCCAGGCCGAGCCGTCGCGCCGGCTGCGCCCGATCTGGCGCCAGGCCAGCCGTACGGCGGAGGTGCGATCAGTCCTCATGCAGCTTTCCGTCGGCCAGCCGGGTCCGTCGGGCACAGCGGGCGGCCAGGTCCTCGTCGTGGGTGACCAGCACGAGCGTGGTGCCCTGTTCAGCGTTGAGTTCGAACAGCTGGTCGATCACTTCGGCCCCGGTCGCGCCGTCGAGGTTGCCGGTGGGTTCGTCGGCAAACAGGATCTTGGGCCGGCAGGCAAAGGCGCGGGCAAGGGCCACGCGCTGCTGTTCGCCGCCGGAGAGCTGGCGCGGCGTGTGCTTGATGCGATGCGCCAGGCCCACCTGTTCGAGCAGCCCCTGCGCGGTTTCGCGTGCCTCGCCCAGATCGGCGCCGGTCAGTTCCAGCGGCAGAGTGACGTTATCCAGCGCCGACAGGCCGGAGAGCAGCTGGAACGATTGAAACACGAAGCCCACCTGGCCACTGCGCCAGGCCGCGCGTGCATCCTCGTCGAGATCCGACATCTCGCGTCCGAGCAGGGAGAGTTTGCCGCGGCTGGGCGTATCCAGCCCCGCGAGCAGGGCCAGAAGCGTCGATTTGCCCGAGCCGGACGTACCCACGATCGAGAGCGTATCGCCCGCGTTCAGCGATAGTTCGATACCGTCGAGGATGGTGAGCGCACGCTCACCGCTTTCGATCGTCTTGGACAGATCGACCGCTTCTAATGCAGGAGATGACATTGAGCCGAGTTTCTTGGTCCGAAAAAGGGTTGGCGCGGCGCGTATGGGTCAGCATGACCGCAGCGCTGCTGTTTGCGACATGCAGCTTCGCATACGCACAGCCGAGCGTGCTGGTTTTCGGCGACAGCCTGAGCGCCGGTTACGGCCTCGATCGCGGCGAAGGCTGGGTGGCGCTACTGCGCGATCGCCTTGCGGAAAACGATCGCGACGTTGAAGTAGTCAATGCCAGCGTTTCCGGCGAAACCACCGCCGGCGGGCGTGGGCGGCTGGATGCCGCGCTGAAACGCCACGAGCCGGCGGTGGTCATTCTGGAGCTGGGCGGTAACGACGGCCTGCGCGCGCTGCCGGTTAAAACCATGAAGGACAACCTCGCCGCCATGATCGAGGCCAGCCGCGATTCGGGTGCGAAAGTGCTGCTGTTGGGCATGCGTATTCCCTCCAACTACGGTAAGCGCTATGCCGACCAGTTTCACCAGGCGTTCGTCGATCTGGCCGAAGAAACCGAGGTCGCTTTCGTACCGTTCTTTCTGGAAGACATCGCCACCGATCGCGGCAATTTCCAGAACGACGGCGTGCACCCCAACGCCAAGGCCCAGCCCGCGATGCTCGATGCCGTCTGGCCGGAGCTTGCGCCCTTGATCGATGCCAAGGCGACGGCCGCCGCACAACCGTGAATTCTGCCGGTCGGTCGAGGCTGCTGCCCTATCGACTGCCGCCTCAGCACGGCCTGGCAACCCGGCAGCCAAACCGCGAGCACATGCTAATATGACCACATTGGTGGCTAAAGATATGGCATGTCCATGAATATCAACGACACCGACGACCGCTTCTTTCATCTCGCCGGCAACGAGGCGATCGAATCCCGGGCGATCGCACAGCGCCTGCATGTCAACAAAACCCAGCTTGCCGATGTGTTGGGGATTGGCGTTGACTCCCTGCGACGCAGCCATCGCGAGCGCGCCGCACGCGTGCAGACGCGCATGCGCGACATGATAGAAATCATCAACCGGGCCCAGCCCTGGGCCGGTTCGGTCAACCAGGCGTTTGCCTGGTATCGCTCGCAGCCCCTGCCGTCGTTCGGCGATCAGACCGCCGAAGAACTGGTGAAGGAAGGGCGCGCGGATGCCGTGAAAGCCTATCTGTCGCGCATCAATGAAGGCGGCTATGCCTAAGGCCGGGCATGGCGGGCGACTATTTCAGCGGTACGGTCTATCGCGCGCATAACCCGCGCTGGTCGTTCGCGCCCGACTCCGGCGCCGGTGCGGCCAAGCATGGCGGGCGGTTCAACCGGCCCGGCGTGCCGGCGCTGTATACCAGTAGCCGCTACGAACTCGCCATCGCGGAAGCGCACCAGGGCCTGGCCTACAAGCTCCAACCGCTCACCATCGTAAGCTACGCCATCGTGCACGAAAGCGTGCTCGACCTGTCAACGCCGGCAGCCTGCGACGTGGCCAACGTGGCATTCGAAGATCTGGGCTGTGCCTGGGAACTGATCGCCTACGAAGGGGCAAATGCCGCCGAGCTGGGCACTGGCCGATCGGCTGATCGCGGCCGGCGTCGGCGCCATTGTCGTGCCCTCGTTTGCGGTGGGCGCCAGTCGAGGCGACCGCAATATCGTGTTCTGGCGCTGGCAAGCCACACCGCCGTGCCAGGTGGCCGTGAACGACGACTGGCACCGGCTGCCGCGCGATGATCGGTCCTGGCGCTAATGAATCAGGCGCTTTAGCTTTGCGCCCGTTTCAAAGCGCTTCTCGGTTATGTATGAAACGCAGTGGGCCGCGCTCAAGCAAGCCGATTGTCCGCAAATGAACGCGAATAAGCCGAAAGACAGAGCGATCGAAAGCCGTTTGGGCTGGTGTTCATGCCGCATGCTGAACGCTGGACCTAATCAAGCGCCCCGGTATGGCGGCTTTAGTGCGGAACCAAGCCTTGGCGCGAAGCGTCTCGATCACTCTGTCGCCGTTTCGTATTCCGTATCGAATACGCCGCGAAAGTACACAACCGCATCTGCGAGCATCTGCGTTGATCTGCGGACTTTCTTATTCGCGAGAACGAAGCTCGTACGCATCAGGCGGTAGTGTTAATCCGGCCGAAGCGCGTCCGCGATCCGCGATGCGACCAGATGTAGTTCGCTGTTATCGAGCGGCACGAGCTCCAATACGATCTGCCCATGGGCCAGGGCGTGTTCCATGACGCGAATCGCGGGGCGTCCGCTGGCGAGCGCCTGGGTCAGCGCGGTGGCGTGCTCTGGCGAGTCGAGCTGTAGCACGACGCGCGAAAACGGCGCCTGTGAAGGATCGGGCCATTCGCTGGCCGTGAGGCCGGGCACCGCCTGCATCTGATCCAGAAACCAGGCGACCTTGCAGGCCTGTTCGTCGCGCCATGTATCGCGGTGGGATGAAGCACGTTCTTCGAGCGCGGCAAGCACACCGCATAACGCTTCCTTGCTCGCTTTCATGCCCCGGCCAATGCCGCGCTCCTGGGCCCGGCACGCGGCCACATAATCGGCACGCCCGATCATCAGGCCGGCGGGCGGCGCGGCGAGGTACTTGTGTGCACTCACGAGCACCAGATCGGCGCCGGTATCCAGCAGTTCGTCGAGACGAATATCGTGCGCGGCCCCCTCGATGATCACCGGAATGCCACGCCTGTGCGCAACGCTAACCGCTGCGTCGAAATCAACCCGCGGCCCTTGAGTGAGACGCGACGAAACGAGCAGTAGACAGGCGGTTTCGGGGTGGGCCAGGGCGGCGTCCAGCTCGGCGATCTCGCATGCCGCCGGGTCGCCGACCTGGATCGGCGTTGCGCCTGCCAGGCGGATATCGGTGAGAATCGGATGGCCGTAATTCACGACATGAGCGTTCGGAATGACCACACGGCTCGGCATGCCGCGGGTATCGGGTAATGCCGCGATCTTGGCTTGGTCTGTACCGGTCATCGCCGCTGCGACGGCCACGGTGATGCCTGCGGCGACGCAGTGGGTGAGCGCCGCGGCCTCGGCGCCTTATAGATCGGCGACGGTCTGGCTTAGCCGTGTCTGCAATTCGTCGATAACGAAGAATTGCCCAAGCGCATCGGCCACCGTTTGGGCCACATACGGCGACGAGCGCGACACGCCCAGCGGGGTGAAGGTCCCCGCTGCATTGATGATGGGAGTCAGCCCATGGCGTGTCTGCAGATCCATGCGATCGCCGGATTAGCCGCTTTCCTTGGTCGCGTACGGGCAGGCCGGCGCCTCGACGCCCGCGGCGGCCAGATGCTGGGCGAAGGCGATGGTGGTGCGGTCGTGGCCGTAGTCGCCGACGATCTGCAGGCCCACGGGCAGGCCGTCGTCGGTCAGGCCCACGGGGGCGCTGGTGGCTGGCAGGCCGGCGACGGTGGCCGGGGCGATCCAACGGAACAGATTGGTATAGCCGTGGCTTTTGCCGTCCACGTCGATCTTGCGCGAAAGCACATTGCCGCCGTGATCGTGGGCTATGGCGGGTACGCAGACACTGGGCAGCAGCAGCACGTCGTAGTCGGCGAACAGGCTGTGCCATTTGGCGCGCAGCTTGTGTCGGGCTTCGTCGGCCTTGGCCCAGTCGCGATGGCTGGTGGTGGCGCGTTCGGCAAAGCCGCCGACAGTGCCCATGTCGTTCTTGCCAACCAGGCCCATGAACTTGGCGCCGCGTCGGGCCTTGTTATAGAGCTTGTCGGGGATGGAGGCGCCGACCAAGCCGTTGAGCAGGCGGTCGTAGGTTTCGTAGCTGGCTTCGAAACCGCCCGGCAGGTCGTCGAGCTTCGTGACCGTAGCCCCCGCGCGGCGGGCGGCTTCCAGCGCGTCTTCCAGGCGTGCCTTGACTGCTGACGAGATCGGGCAGAAGTCGTGCTCGAACAGATAGCCGATCTTGAAGTCGGCAAGCGTCGTGGGTTTGGGCGCGGGCAGCTTCGCCTGCCAGACGCTGGCTTCGATGCTGTCGGCGCCCGCCATGACGTCGAGTGCCAGGGCCAGATCCGCCGGATGGCGAGCCAGCGGGCCGGCCACGCACAGATCGGGTTCGCTGCGGGTGCCGGGCGGCCCCGGGATATGCCCACGCATGGGAATCACGCCGTAGGAACTCTTGTGCCCGTACACGCCGCACCAGCTCGACGGTGTACGAATCGAGCCAGCCAGATCGGAGCCCAGCTCCAGGGGCGTAAAGCCGGCAGCCAGACCTGCGGCCGCGCCGCCGGAGGAGCCGCCCGAGGTGCGCTCGGTGTTCCAGGGGTTGTTGGTGGTGCCGTAGATCGGGTTGAAGGTCTGTACATCCTGGGCCAGGCGCGGCGTGTTGGTCTTGCCGAAGATTACCGCGCCGGCGGCGCGTAGCCGGGCCACGGCCACGGCATCGTCGCTGCTGCGATAGTCCTTGAGCTTGGGCTCGCCGACCACGGTGGGCAGGCCGGCGACTTCATAGGTGTCCTTGATCGTCATCGGCACGCCGTGCAGCGGCCCCCAGTTCTGGCCGGCCGCGATCGCGGCATCGGCTTCATCGGCGCGCTGGCGGGCGGCTTCGATATCCATGGCCACGACGGCGTTGATCGGTTCGCCCAGCGTTTCGATACGTTCCAGATAGTGGTCGAGCGCTACGCGGCTGGAGATGTCGCCACGGGCGATGGCGCCGGCCAGTTCGCCGGCGCTGAGTTGATGGATATCGGTCATCGGGTCGTTATCCTTGTCGTTCTCGAACTTGATATGCGTTATTCGCTGTCGCTGTCGCTTTCACTGCGCGGCGTTTTCAGCGCGTCGAACAGCGCCTGCTTGAACAGCTCGGGCGATTCGATCGGCGGCAGGTGGCCGATGCCTTCGAACGTCACCAGTTCGGCGTTGGGCATGCGGGCGACGGCTTTACGCCCGAGGGCGGGGTAATCGCCGAGCTCGGCGGCAAGTTCGTCGGAGACGAGATCGCTGCCGAGTGCTGTGCGATCGCGGGTGCCGATCATGAGGGTGGTGGGCACGTCGATCTGCTCGAATTCATAGAACACGGGCTGGGTATAGACCATGTCGTAGGTTGCGGCCTGGGCCCAGGCGACCTTGGACTTGTCGGCCTCGCTGCCGGTGTACATGCCGGCGAGCATCTTCGCCCATTCGGCGTAATCGTCGTTCCATTCGCCGTCGTAATAGCTTTTCACCTGATAGGACTTGATGGCGGCATAGTCCTTTTTCATCTCGCGGGCATACCAGGCGTTCATGCCGCGATAGGGCACGCCCTTGGCCTTCCAGTCTTCCAGGCCGATCGGGTCGACCAGCACGAGCTGTTCGATGGTGTCGGGGTACATCAGCGCATAGCGCATGGCCAGCATGCCGCCCATGGAATGGCCGATGATCGTGGCGTTGTCGATATCCAGCGATGCCAGCAGCGCCTGCGTGTTCGCAGCCAGGTGATGGAAGCTGTAGCTGTAGGCCGCCGGCTTGTCGGACTTACAGAAGCCGATTTGGTCCGGCACGATCACCCGATAGCCGTTGTCGGCCAGGGCCTGGGCCGTATCCTGCCAGTAGGCGCCGCAGAAGTTCTTGCCGTGCAGCAGGACCGCCACCGGCGCGTTGCGGATGTCATCGGTGGGGGCGATATCCATATAGGCCATGGATACCTTGCCCTGGGGTTCATCGATCTCGAAGTGCGAAACCGGCCAGGGGTAGTCGTAGTTTTCCAGATTGGGGCCGAGATCGGCAGCCTGGGCGTTGTTGCTGGCATCTTGCGCGTGAGCGGCGGCGAAGGCCGTGCTGCAGACGGCGAAGGTCAGCGCACAGGCAATGGCGCGTGGATTCATGGCGGTCGAGCGTTGAAGAACCGATGGCGGCCAGCATACCCACAGTCGTCGACCGACCACCAGCGTGTGGAACCGAATGCGTCCAGGCGTGTTCCATAGGAGTAGCGGGTGGTTGAGACGCATTTTTTGGGCGGGCAGTCGCCAACGACAGGCCCGACAGCCGAAGGGGGCAGGGTGAGCGATCGCATACAGGCGCCGCGCAGCGCAGCGCAGAATCAATTCCTGCGCTGGCTGCTGGCGGCGTTCATGGGTTTGACCAGCGCGGTGCTGGCCGCGGCCGAGCCGGCGGTGGTGGTGGATACGGTGCGCGTGGACGAGCGCCGCTGGCAGCAGACGGTGCCGCTTTACGGCACGCTCACCTCGCCCCGGGATGCCGACGTAACGCCGCGTATCGCCGGTCTGGTCGAAACGGTGGCCGTGGATGCCGGCGACCGGGTCAAGGCCGGCGATACCCTCATCGAACTCGACCGGGCGCTTTCCAGGCTGGAACTGGACACGCTCCAGGCCTCGGCCGACGAAGCCGCCGCCCAGCTTGAAGAAGCACGACGACTGCTGCGCGAAGCCGATCGGCTGGCCGGGCGCGGCGCGGTGTCGCAAAGCGAACTGGAGGCCCGGCGTTCGCAGGTGGCGGTACGCGCGGCGGCGGTGCAACGCCTGCGCGCCGAAGTGGCGGCCCAGCGCGAACGCCTGGCACGACATACGCTGATCGCGCCCTTCGATGGCGTGGTACGCGCACGCATGGTGGACCCGGGCGAATACGTGGCCCAGACCACGCCGGCGGTATCGCTGGTGGCCACCGATACGTTGCGCCTGGACGTATACGCGCCGCAGCAATATTTCGGACTCATCGAGCCGGGCATGGGCGTGCGGGTGGAGCCGGAAACGCCGATCGACGCGCCGATTGACGCCAAGGTGGACGTGATCGTGGGCGCCAGCGATGCCACGGCCCGCAGTTTCCTGGTGCGCATGTTCGTGGACAACCGTGACGGCGCACTCACGCCCGGCATGTCGGCCAAGGCAATGCTGGAACTTGCAAGCGCCGAGGCCGTGGTAATCGCGCCCCGGGATGCGCTCGTGCGTGTGCCCGGCGGGGGCACACGCATGTGGCTGGTGCGCGAAGACGACGACGGCACCCTGCGCGCGGTCAAGCGCCAGGTTTCGCTCGGGCGCAGCGCGAACAACGAGGTGGAAGTGCTCGACGGTCTCGAGGCCGGCGATCGCGTGGTGGTGCGCGGCAACGAAAGCCTGGAAGCCGGGCAACCGGTGCGCATACGCGACGAGCGCTCCGCCTCGGCTGGGCCATCGGCCATCCCGCCGGACAACGATGGCCGAAGCCTGCGGCTTTCGCAGCCCGGGGGCTGATCGATGTTCGAAGCGCTGATCAAGCGCGGCACGCTGATGACCATCGTCGTGCTGCTGATCTGTCTGTTCGGCGTGCTAGCGGCGATGCGCATTCCCGTCCAGATGATTCCCGATCTGGCGGTGCGCACGATCACCGTGACCACCAGCTGGCCGGGGGCCACGCCGCAGGACGTGGAAAACGAAATCCTCATCGAGCAGGAGGAATATCTCGCCAATATCATCGGCCTGCAGCGCATGAGCGCCGAGGCCAAGACCGGCGAGGCCGAGATCGAGCTGGAGTTTCCCTTCTCCACCGACGTCAACGAAGCGCTCATTCGTGTGACCAACGCGCTCATGCAGGTGCCCAGCTACCCCGAGGACGTGAACGAGCCGGAGGTGGTCGCGGCCTCGTTCTCCCAAAATTCCTTCATGTATCTGAGCGTGGCGGCCGAGGCTGGCAATCCGGCGGGGCTGGACATGGCGTTCATGCGCGACTTCGTCGACGACGAGGTGCGCCGACGCATGGAGCGCGTCGAGGGCGTGGCGGATGTGCAGGTCGGCGGCGGCGCCGAACGCCAGGTGCAGATTCATATCGACCCGTCGAAACTGGCCGCCCGCAACATCTCGATGACCGACGTGCGCGATGCGATTCGTGCCCGCAACCAGGATATTTCCGGCGGCGATATGGATGCCGGCAAGCGGCGCTATCTGGTGCGTACGGTCGGGCGTTTCGACGACGTGTCGGGCCTGGCCGGGGTGGTGCTTTCACGGCGCGGCGACTCGGTGACCACGCTCGGCGACGTAGCGGAAATTCAGCTCGACCATGCCGAAGTCCGCGAGCTGGGGTTCTACAACGACCAGCCGGTGGTCAACCTGCAGGTCCGCCGTCAGCCCGGCTCCAACGTCATCGATATCAAGCGCGACATGCTCGCGCTGCTGCCCGAGCTCAATGCCAGCGTGCTCGAGCCGGCGGGCATGCGCATGCGCCTGACCTCGGACGATGTGCGCTATGTGAGCGCCTCCATTGCCAGTGTCTATCGCAATCTGGCGATCGGCGCCGTGCTCGCCGCGATCGTGATGTTCGTGTTCCTGCGCTCGGTCTACGCCACGCTGATTGCGATTCTGGGTATTCCCATCTGCGCGATCGCAGCGTTCATTGGCCTGGCGGCGTTCGGTCGCACCATCAACGTGATCTCGCTGGCCGGCATCGCCTTTGCCATCGGCATGACGCTGGATAACAGCATCGTCGTGCTCGAAAACATTGCCCGCAAACGCAGCGAAGGCGCACGCCGCTGGCAGGCAGCCATCGACGGCGTACGCGAAGTCTGGCCGGCGGTGCTGGCCTCCACGCTGACCACGGTGATGGTGTTCGCGCCGGTGTTGTTCATCACCCAGAAGGCCGGCCAGCTGTTCTCGGATATCTCGATCGCCATTTCGGCGGCGATTCTGGTATCGATGCTGGTGGCGATCATGATGGTGCCGACCGCGGCCGCCCGTATTCTGCCGCGGGATTCCGGCGCGGCGGAGACGGCGAACGGGCCGGTATCGCGTGGCGTGCTTGCCCTGTGCGCATGGATCATCGCGGTGCGCTCGCGGCGGTATCTGAGCATGGTGTCGATCGCCGGGGCGCTGGGCGTGGGCGTGTTTGCGCTCACGCCGCCGGCGGAATATCTGCCCGACGGCGAAGAAGCGAAAACGTTTTCCTCCATGCTGCCGCCGGCCGGCTACAACCTCACCGAACTGGGCGATATTGCCGAGGAACTGCGCGAGCGCTTCATGCGCTATGTGCCGGATGAAAACGGCGATATCGAAGCCGACGACGGCGCGATGCCGGCGATCGCCTATCTGAACATGAGTGTGACCACCAATCAGCTGCGCGTGATCGCCGAGCCGGTCAACGACCGCGAGATCGGCGCGCTCATGAACGCTTTCGATGAAAGCTTCGAGGCCTATCCCGGCATGCGGGCCTTCTCGACCAAGGGTTCGATCATCTCGTCGAACGACGGCGGCACGCGGGCGATCAATATAGACATCTCAGGCGCGGATCTGGCCACGATCTATGCCGCGGCCGAGGCGATCTATGCCCGTGCCAACGCAGTGTTCGACAACCCGCAGGTACTGGCCGAGCCGTCCACGCTCACGCTTGGCCAGCCGCTGCTGCGTATCGAGCCCGACCATGCGCGTATCGCCGAGCTGGGTCTGGATGCGGCCGATATGGGCTATACGATCGCCGCGCTCACCGACGGCGCCTATGTCGACGAGTATTTCTTCTCCGACGACAAGGTCGATATCTATCTCTACGACGCGGCCGGCAAGCCCGACAGCGTGGATGCGATATCGCGCCTACCCATCGCCACGAGCGCGGGCGTGCTGCCGGTCGTCGCACTCGCCGATGTGGTGCCCACGGTGGATACCGACGTGATCCGACGCCTGGATAGCCGGCGTACGGTCACCATTCGGGTCATCCCGCCGTCCAGCGTACCGCTGGAAGCCGGCGTGGATCGGGTCAACCGCGAGGTGATCGACCACCTGCGCGAACAGGGCGCGATCGATGCCTCGCTGGCGCTGGATATCTCCGGGGCCAGCGACGAGCTGGAAGTCACCCGCGATGCGCTCATGGGCAACTATATGGTCGCCATCGGGGTGTGCTATCTGCTGCTGGTGGCGATCTTCTCCCACTGGGGGTATCCGCTGCTCATTCTCACCAGCGTGCCGCTTGGGATCGCCGGCGGCGTGGTAGGGCTTGCCATGCTCAACGGTGTCGGCGCGCTGTTGCCGCTGGTCGGCCTCACGACGCTGTCGCAGCCTTTTGACCTGATCACCATGCTCGGCTTTCTCATTCTGGTGGGTACGGTGGTGAACAACCCGATCCTCATCGTCGAGCGCGCCCGCGCCAACGTGGCCGCCGGCATGGCCGCGATCGAGGCGGTACAGGATGCCGTGGCCGTGCGGCTGCGTCCGATCCTGATGACCACCATCACCACCACCTTCGGGCTGGCGCCGCTGGTATTTCTGCCGGGCGCGGGCACCGAGCTTTATCGCGGCCTGGGGGCGATCGTGATGTTCGGGTTGTTGTTTACCATGGCCACGACCGTGACCTTTTTGCCGGCGATGCTCACGGGCGTTTTGCAATATCGCGAACGCGTACAGCGGCGGGGCGGTTGATCGGGATCGACGCTGGTATATCGATTGCATACGCTTTGCGCGGTTTTCGATCGGTATAATTGCAGAATGAAACGACTTTCCTGGCTCAAGCGGTTCTTGCCCGACCGATTCATCGTGGCGCTGCTCGGCGCGATTACGCTGGCGAGTTTCCTGCCGATTCATGGCACGGCCGCGGTGTATTACGACTACCTCACCAATGCCGCGATCGCGCTGCTGTTCTTTTTGCACGGCGCCAAGCTTTCGCGTGATGCGATCTATGCCGGAGCCACGAACTGGCGGCTGCATATCTGTGTGCTGGCGTCCACGTTCGTGCTGTTTCCGCTGATCGGTCTGGCCGCACAGCCGTTGCTGGGCGCCTGGCTTACGCCCGAGTTGCTCGCTGGCGTGCTGTTTTTGTGTCTGCTGCCGTCGACCGTGCAGTCGTCGATTGCGTTCACATCCGTGGCGCGCGGCAATATTCCCGGCGCGGTCTGTAGTGCGAGTCTGTCGAATCTGCTCGGGGTGTTCATTACGCCGCTGCTGGCGGGCGTTTTGATCAGCTCGCAATCGATCAGCGGCGGCGGCTCGCTCAATGCCGTGGTCGATATTCTGCTCAAGATTCTGTTGCCATTCGTGGTCGGCCAGATCGCGCGCCGCTGGGTGGGTGAATGGATTTCCGCACATCCGAAGGTGGTGAAATTCGTCGATCAGGGCTCGATCGTGCTGGTGGTTTATGGCGCCTTCAGTGCCTCGGTCGTGGAAGGCATGTGGCAGCGCATGCCGTTATCGGCACTGGCGGTCATCGTCCTGGTCTGCGTGGTGTTGCTGGCAATCGTCATGGCGGTCACCTTTGCCGTGGGCCGGCGCTTTTTCGCGCGCGAGGATGAAATCGTGCTGCTGTTCTGCGGCTCTAAGAAGTCGTTGGCCAGCGGTATTCCCATGGCCAAGGTGCTGTTTGCCGGCAGTGCGCTGGGTAGTGCGGTGCTGCCGTTGATGCTCTTTCACCAGCTGCAGTTGATCGTGTGTGCATTCATCGCGGCACGCTACGGGCGGGCTGCCGATGCTGCGGAGGCCCGGAACGCGCAGGCGGCGGTGAGCCGCTGAATTTGAGCGCGCCGCTACCAGGCCCGCGCGCGGCCACCGGCTGGGGTATTGCCGGCATTGCCTTTCTGGGCGGTCTCGGTGGCGGGGTGGTGTTTCCGATCCTGCCGGTCATCGGCATGGATCTGGGGATTTCCGGATTCATGATCGGGCTGATTCTGTCGGCTAACCGCATCACCCGGCTCGGCTTCAACCCGGTCACTGGCAGCCTGCTGGATCGTTTTGGCGCGCGCTGGCCGGTCGCGATCGGGCTGGCGATTGAGGCCGTGGGCACGCTGGCGTTTTCCATCGGCCTGGGCGCCGATGCGCCGGGGCTGTGGTTTCTGGCCGGGCGGGTGATTTGGGGTATCGGCTCTTCGTTGCTGCTCGTCGGTACGCTGGCCGCGGTTATGGCGATTGCGCCGCCGGCGCGTCGTGGCGGCATGACCGCGCGGGTACGCACGGCGATCAGTCTGGGGCTGCCGGCCGGGCTGGTGGTCGGCGGGCTGATCGCGGATAGCGCTTCGGCCAATGCGGCGTTTCTGACCGCGACCGCCTTGAGTGTCTTCGCCGCGCTTTTGACCCTGTACGTGTTGCCGCCTACGCAGGCGTCCCGGGTGGAAGCGGAATCCACGCAACGGCGTACGCGCACCGACACCACGCGCGAGCAATGGCGAGACCTGCTGGGTCTGAAAACCCTGCGCATCATCTGGGGCGCGAATGCGCTTTTGTTCTTCGCGGTGTCCGGGGTGCTGTTGGCGACCATCGCCGTGCTGGTCGATCAGCGTGGCCTGTTCGTATTCGGCCTGGGCGCAGAAGGCAGTGCGGGGTTGTTGATGGCGGTGCTGATGAGCGCGCGTGCTGGGGCGTCGCTGGTGGCAGGGCGGGTACTCGACCAGTCGGCGTCGCGGACACGGCTGTTGTTACCCGCCATGGCGCTGGTCGCGATCGGTTTCGTCGGGCTGGGCCTGGCCAGCAGTGCGCTGGCCGCGGCGATCGCCTTGCTGGTGATCGGCGTAGGCTCGGGCGGGCTGACCATTCCGTTGCTCACACTGCTCGGCGATGTCGCGCCCGCGCATCTGCATGGCCGGGCCTTGTCGGTCTACCAGTGGTCGAGCGATTTCGGCGGCGCGCTCGGACCGGCGGCCGGCCTGGAACTGGGGCGCCTGTTCGGCTACGGCCCAGCCTATGCCGGCGTGGGCGTGTTAATGCTGGCGATGACGTTGCCCCTGTGCTGGCTGATCGCGCGCGAACGCTGATCGGTTCTGACCTACGTTTCAAAACCCTTGGCTGCGTTCAAGCGAGTATGTGGTCCGCGAATGAACGCAAATAAGTCAGAAGACAGATAGCTGGGAAGCAACGTCGTTTGCTGCGCTTTGTATGCAATGAACAACCCTTTGCTTCAAAGTGCGATCCTGCGTGTGCTTACCGCCGTCGGTCTACGCGTTGTTCATCCGGTCTATACCACTGACCCGCTGGCATTGGCTGTATTCGATCCGCCAAGGAATGCAAAGGCGCAGGGAAGGCTGGGTTCGCGAACGCCGACCGCGCTGTTTTGTCTTATTCGCGTTTATTCGCGGACAAATTTTTGTTTGTAGGACGGCGACTTGAGTCGCGTTCCTAGTCATTAGCCGGCGTGCTGCGCCCGAGCGGGCTGCGTCCGGTTTCATGGCCGTTGTTGTCCACGAACACGGTTTCGGCATGCACCGTGTCGTTCTCGACGGTCAGCGCAATATGGTGGCGTTTTTCGCCCTTATCTTCGATACGCGGCACCCGCGCGGCGTTGAGATAGAGGGTGTGTTCATCCTGCGCCCAGGTATTGCGCCAGGCGCCGGTATGCTTGCTGCGATGGTGCATATGCCCGGCCAGCACGGCGCGCACGTGGCGGCCGGTGGCATGGGCATGGTCGATGGCTGCCCGCAGGTCCGGGTCGCCGAAGTCGCCGTGGTCCGCATCGAAGTCGCAGCCGAAAGGCGTGCCCGGCGTATCGCCCAGACCGGACGGGCCGTTGTGGGCGAGCACGATGAGATTGGCCGGGGCCTCATCGACCAGTGCACACAATTTGCGGCTGCTGGCCTGGAAGTCGGCTACGCCGAAGGCCGACTTCAGATAGTGCCGATAATAGAAACGATTCGGGCCCATCGCATGGGGACGCGCGACGAGCAGGCCGAGATTGTGATCCAGCTTGGCCAGGGTATAGCCGCCCAGCTGCACACCGCCCAGGGTTTCGTCGAGCCGGCGCACGCGCTGTGCCATGCCGAGTGCGCCCAGGCGAGCGGCCAGTGGGCGATTCTTGACCTCGGCGAGCAGTTGCCAGAGCCCGACGGCGTCGTGGTTGCCTGGAATCGCCCAGGCGGGTTTGGTGAGTGCGGCGAGCTGGCGTGCTACGGGCAAGCTGTTGGCCACGCGCGCGAAATCGCCTACGAACAGCAGCATGTCGTAATCGCTGGCATTGAAGAACGCGGTATCGCGTTCGTCCCAGAAGCCGTGTATATCGCCGATGACGCCGAATTCCATGGCGAACGTTTTAGGCTGCCACGGCGGCTGCGTCAAACATACGCCGTCATGGCCAGCGGTAAACCGCTAGAACGCGATCTCGCCGCGCAGCGTGGCGACCTTGGCGTCGTCCAGTCCCATGCCGCCGGGATTGAGGATGTACTGGAAATCGGGCTTGAGCGCCATCCACGGTGTGACCTGGATGGCGTGAAAGATCTCGATGGCGGTTTCGTGGTCCTTGGTAAAATCCGCGCCCGGGGCATCGGAAAAATCCACCCGGCTGATCATCAGCCCGCTGATATCCTCGGGTCGGTCGGCGAGCAGGGCGGTAATCTGCACGCCCGCGCCGATATGCCGGGCCAGTTCGCTGACGGCGTCGTCGGCATGCCCGTACTGGGCAAAGCCGTCGACCGCAAAGGCCGAGCCGGGATCGTCGTAGAACGACTGATCCCAGACCAGGTACACGCCGTCGCTGGCATCCTCGACGCCGCCGTCGAAACGGTCGAACTCGCCGTCGTGGCGCCAGTAGCCCACGCCCAGACGGCCGTCGAGATCGGCCACGCGATAGTTGATTCCGGTTTCGCCGATACCAAAGCGGTCGCTGTCGTCGGTGAGAAAATCCTCCGGTCCGTGCGTGCCGGTGCGCCGGCCGTTCAGCGTCGACCCGTCGTAAATACCGGCCCGGGCATAGACGCCGGCGCCCAGCTTGGCGAACAGCGCCAGGCCGGTGGCCGGATCGGGGTAGGAGGGAAACGCCAGCACCGTGGGCGAAAAACCGGGCGAAGAGTTCAGGAACTGTTCGCCGTTTTCCACGTAGGCGAAGTCTTCATTGGCGTCCATCTTGCCGAGCTTGACGGACAGGCGCTCGTCGAACAGATCCTGGCGATACCACAGCGAATACAGCGCATCGAACGGGGTTTCGTCGATATTGGAATAAACCTAGATATCGCCACTGTCGAGATTGCCGTTATCGCCATGAAAGCCGACATAAGCCACACGTAGCGTACCGCCCGGCCAGCCGAAGGCGGCGTCGGTATCCAGCTCGAGCCCGGCCTCGAGCAGATACCGGGCGGCGGTCGCGCGCGGGTTAGCACCGCCGTCGAGCACGACCGAGTAATCGCCGACTATGACTGCATTGATACTCAGTCCACGGGCCTCGGCGGCCGATCGTAGCCCACCGATGTCGCCGAGCAGGGTATCGCGCAGCATGATGCCCGGCGCTTCGTTCGCGCCGGTGTAATCGGTCGGTTGGGCCGTGCACAAAGCGGGCGCGACCCATGCGACGAAGGCCAGCAATATCGACGCGCGCTGGCCATGCGATCGCGCTCTAGCGCGCGCCGTGCTGCGAACAGGCGTGATCATGCGGCGGTTGGTGTCTCGTCGGTTCATGCAATCTCCCCGATTTTTCTAGTTCTGGCGACATAACAGGCGACGTGGGGGTCGGTTTTCGGCGCCTTGTCATGTACCAGCCGTTATTGTTAATCCGGCTTTGGCACCCACGGTGCGGGTTTCAGACTCGAGCCGTGGGTCGGCCTATTTCTGCCGATATCGGCGTGCTGTGGGGGAGCTTGAGCGGGCATGACGGCGTGCCCGTCGGGCCAGCGCGGGCCGGGGCGCAAGGCCCCGGCTTATCGGCTCACCGGCCTGACTGGTGCGATTGCAACGGCCCCGCCGCGGCTTATCAGCTGGCGGCGGGCGTCCCGCGTCGCTATTGAGCCGACGCGGGACCGCTTGCGTGGGTCAGTCGCTGTCGGGGGCTGTCGGCATATACCGACCGTCGCGATAATAATGCTCGCCGGTCAGCTGGCCGTTGTTGCCGTAGTAGGCTGCACGTCCGTCGCGTTTACCGCCGCTGTAGGTCTGCAGGCCGATCCGGACGCCGTTTTCGGCAAAGTCGTACCAGCGGCCATCGCGACGGCCCTGGTCGTCGTACTGCCCGGCGGCACGCACATAGCCGTTTTCGTCGACGGCCTCCCAGCGGCCGATCTGAACGCCCTCGCGATAGCGGCCTTTCCACACCTGCTGGTGTTGGTACGTGGTCCATTCGCCGTGGCGCTTGCCGTTCTTGTAGTCGCCACGGGCGACCAGGCGACGGTCGTAGGCCCGGTATTCGACATAGTCGCCGACCTGAACGCCGTGTTGGTAATGCGCGCGTGAAAGCAGTTCGCCGTTGTCGTCGGTGGTCGTGACCGCGCCGTCGAGTTTGCCCTGGTCGTCGTAGTGGCTTTCGGTGCGCTGGCCGCTGTAGCCGTATTCCACAGCCTCGCCAATCTGGGTGCCGTGGCGAAAGTGTGCATATTCGCGCAGTTCGAAATCGCGATAGCTGCGCTGTTCGCCGTGGCGTTTGCCGTTGGCGTCGTAGTGTTCGATTTCGTAGGTCCCGGCATCGGTACCGCGGGCCTGGTACTGCCGGCCCACCGGGTGGCCGTTGCGTTCGACCGTGTGCCGGCGCAGGCGTCCATTGCCGTAGAACGAGCGGTTCTCCTTATAGCCGGTTTCGGGGTTTTCGATACGCTTCGAGGTCACGTAGCCGTTCTTGTCGTGCCAGCGCGTGATCTTGAGTGTTTCGCCGTTGTGCTCGACGTGATGCATGAATATGCTGGGCTCGCCGTCCCGGTAGCTCTTAGATGCAATCACATCGCCGCTGCCATCCTCGGCATAGCTGCGCGAGCGTTTGGGCTGGCCCTTGTTATCGAACCAGCGATGGGTGCCCACCGGCTGGCCGGCCCGAAAATGCTTGACGCTTCTGAGCTGGCTATCGCTGAACCAGCTGCGTTGTTCACCGTCTTTCTCGCCGGCTGCGTAGTGCCAGTGCCTGACCAGCCGACCTTCGTCGTTCCAGGCGCGATAGTCACCATCGAGCTTGTCGTTGCGATAATGGCTGCGCCGCGTCAGGTGTTTGCCGCCGTTGCCATAGCTTTCGGCCCAGCCGTTGCGTTCGTCGTTTTCGTATTGTTCCAGCCGGTAGAGCGTACCCGCCGAGTAGGTTTGCTTGATGCCTTCGATCTTGCCGTCGACATACGGCGTACGACAGCGCAGCAGACCAGTGACGGGGTTGTAGCAGCGCACCTCGCCGTCGATCACGCCGTGGCGCAACGGCTGTTCGGAGCGTAGCTTGCCGTTTTCGCCGAAACTGACCACCAGCCCGTGAAAGCGGCCCTCGCTGTCGTGGATGCCCACCTGCTTGAGCGTGCCGTTTTCGGCGTCGTGGCTTTCGTAATAACCGACCCAGTGGCTGTCGTCGGCGTTCATGTCCGGGTCGGACAGGTAGCTGCGATAACGCAGCCGATCGCTGTCGATCGTGCGCACTTCCGTGAGCCAGCCGAGGCCGTCGCGCTCATCGGCGACGGTGGCCTTGTAGACGGCCTGCGCCTTGGTTACCGGGTCGAAATCGTCATTGAGCCAGAAGGTGCCCTGGGCGAATGCTGCGCTATGCGCACAGGCCAGGCTGAGTGCGATTGCGCTATGCCGGATCCACTTCATGGCAGCGCCTTGAGCTCGTCATGCCAGCTGTGTGTGCGCGGTTCGCCGTCGAGTTGCATGACCATCACGTGATCCGCCGCACCCCAGAGCCGGATGACTCCATCGTCGTACATGTAATCGCCCAGCGCGTGCTCGCTGGCTTCTGTCTGCCAGTCGTCCCGGCGTTGATCCGGTGCGGCGTCCTTGCGCATCGGACGTAACGCATGGCCTTTGGCGTCGTAAAACCGAATGCTGTCGAAAAAGGCCGCTGCGGAGCGCTGCGGATCTGGCGTACGGCCGGTTACGGCTTTCAGGTCGATCAGCCAGGGCTTGTCGGAGTCGATCGCGATGCGCTGCCAGCGCGGCGTACCGGGGCAGGTGAGGGTGGTTTGCACTTCGATGCCGTAGAAATAGGTCCGCACGCCGTCGTCGGTGGCCAGCTCCCAGGTTTGCTCGCCTGGCGCGTCTTCGTCGTCTGCGCGCCTGCCGTAACGATTGGCGCTGGGTCGCGGTTGCCAGACCAGCGCATGGCCGGCCTGGGCGGGGGCGTCGGCGGTCAGTTCGCAGGCGCCGGCCAGCCCTTCGGGCAGGATCAGGCGCAGGCGGTTCTTATCGGCATCCTCGGTGTGGATGTCGTCGAATGCGATCGGCCCTTCGCTCGGCGTGTCAGTCTGTGCCGCAGTGCCCAGAGTCTTCTTCTCGGGCGGCGCCAGATCGCGGTTGCTATAGCGCGCGGCGAAATCCCGGAATGACACGCGATAGGATTGGCTTTCGGTGCTGGTCTTTGCATGGCGCAGCGCCAGCTCGGCGGGCGTGTGGTCGGATTGCACCTTGAAGTGCTGTATCCAGGCCAGCGGCTGATCGACACGGGCCAGTGCGATTTCTTCGGTGGTGCTGAGCCAGCTGTCATGGCCTGTACCCAGCGTTCGTGCATTCAGACCGGCCTGGGGCGTGGTCGAATCGGGCCAGTAATAAGCGGTGCCCGAGGTATACAGATCCACCCACCAGCTATTGTCTTCATTGGCGACCGGGTTTGCGGTCACCTTGACGCGGTTTTCGCCCACTTGCGTGGGTTGTTCGCCGAGCTTGAGCTGTGTCTTTTCGCCCGCGTCGGTCGGCGTGTATTCGAGCTGCGCCTCGACGCGGGCCACGCGATCGAGCGCGGGCGTGTTCCAGCCCAGGCTGCGAAGGCGGAATATCTGCAGGGCACCGGGGTTGTCCGGCCGGCTGTCGTAGTCGAGTGCGTCGAATACCAGCGGGATATCCAGCGGTTGGTCCTGGTTGTCGTAGAGCGTGATATCGGTGAGTGCGAGCGAGCCGAAGGGGATTTCGTCAAAGGCGTCGACTTCAAAAGCCAGTTCCAGCTCGTGGCCGTCGGCCATGAATACCGGGTTGCGCGCGTCGAGATCGAGCTCGGTGGGCGCGGCGGGCGCCTCATCCTGGGCCTGTGCCTGGGTTTGCGGTATGGGGTACTCGCGGTCTTCGTCGAACGACGGGCCGGTGATCAGGTTCGACAGGCCATCGGCATACAAGCCAGTGGCCAGGTCCTCGCGGTGCACGGCATAGGCCAGGCTACGAACGGCGGCCGAGTGGTCGCCGACGCGTATATTCATATGCGATACGGCGGCCATCGACTCGAGCCAGCCGGTGGCGCGATCCAGGCGGACGCGTGCTTCAAGACGCACGTCGGAGATACGTGCGTCCAGGGCCAGGCCGGCCAGTTGTCGGCTAATCGGGTTGTCGTTGTCGAGGGTGTCGGCGCGGCCGGTGATTTGCAGCGAGACCGAGTCGTCGGTTACCCGCGTGACCGTGACGGCAACGTCGTGCAGGCCGCGATAGGCATCCAGGCGGACTTCGGCGCCTTCGCGTGCCGGCAGCGATGCGGCGATCGTCGGATCGACGATCTGGGTCTGAAAGGCATCGCCGGTCAGCCCGGGGGCCTCGGTGTCGAGTGCGTCGATCTTGTCCTGATCGACCAGGGCGATATCGCTCTTGCCGTCGGCATCGATGGTGAGATCGAAGCCGTCGCGCAGCATATCGGCGACCTCGCCGGCTTTGCCATCCTCGGACTCGCTACTGGAGAACAGCGTCTGATAACGGCGTCTGATCTCGAGCAGTTCCGGAGTCACGCGCAGCCGTGTGCTTTCGCCGACATGATCCACGCGATAGCGCAGCACGCCCGTACTGCTTGTTTCATTGGCGCGGGATGCATCCTCGGGGATGATTTCCACCCGGCTGGCCACGGCATAGTCGCGTACCTCGCCTTCGGTGGGCGTGAAGCGAACGGTGCGCGGGCCGCCCGGGGAATACAGCATATAGGCGGCAATCGCGAAGCCGCCGATGATGACTACTAAAGCGATCCAGAGAATTTTTCTGTTCAAAACAGGCCTATCGGGACAGTGCAACGCGCGCCTGCGTAGCGGGGCGCGCTGCTATGGGTTTAAGGGCGAGGCATTAAAGCGGGCAAACGGGCGTTTGAAGAATAGGTCAGTGGGTATCGCGCAGGCCGTTGCAGTATTCGCGCCGTGTCTGGCCGGCGTTAGGGTCGTAGGGCGGCGTGTCGACGCGCTCGCCGTTGCGATACAGCTCACAGCTGTCGAGTTCGCCGTCGTGGCGGTAGTTCAGCCATAGACCGCTGCGCTGGCCGGCCTCGAAATTGCCTTCGGTAAGCGGGTAGCCCTCGGCGTTGACGGCCTGCCAGCGGCCGATCTTCTGGCCTTTGCGATAGCGGCCGTGCCAGGTCGGCCCGCCGCTGGCCGATGTCTCGATCCAGGCCCCATGCCGGACGCCGTCGACATAGTGGCCCCGCTCCACCGGTTTGTCGTCGTCGGCGTAGCGATCGTAACGCTCGTACAGGCCGTCTTTGCTGCCCTCGTCGTAGTGGGCGATTTCGATGAGTTGCTGGTCGCTGTCGACCACGCGGTATTCGCCGTCGAGCTTGTCGTCGACATACTGGCCCTCGGTGCGCTGGCCGCCATAGTCGCGCTCGAAGAACGGGCCGTTGCGTTGGCCATCGGCCCAGGTGGTCATCTTCACGATTTTACCGTGGCGGATTTCGACCTCTTTGCCCTGGCGTTTGCCGTTGTCGTCGTAGTGGGTCCGCAGGCTGTGATTGGGCTCGAGCGTTTCGATATACAGCCCCACTCGGTGATGATCGCGTAGCTCACGGCGATAGGTGATTTGCCCGTCGGCGGCAAAACGCAATTCGATTTCGTGGGCCTGTTGAGGGAAGGCGATGCGGCGGACTTCGACATAGCCGTAGCGGTCGAAATACTCGTGAATCTCCTTCGGCGTATCGGTATCGCGGACATGACGCACCCGGGTTTTCGGCTGCCCGGTGGCGGTGTCGTAACGGGTCGTGACCAGTAGCCGCCCGTCGCGATCGAGCACGGTTTGCGCGGTGACCTGGTCGTTTACGTTGTAGCGATTGACGATGTCATGACTGACCTGTTCGCCGTCGCGGTAGTACACGATCTCGCTGAGCAGGTTTTTTTCCTGATCGTGCCATTGGCGTTGTGGGCCGTCCTTGCGTCCGTTGACGAAACGGGTTTCGGCGACGGTTTTGCCGGCCTCGTATTCGCGTGCCCAGCCATCGGGTCGGCCGTCGCGGTATTCGACGCGGCTGACCAGCCAGGCCCGGTCGCCCGTGCTGTATTGCTCTGTGACGCCGTCGAGGCGATCGTGATGATATTCCTCGATACGAAACAGTGCGCCCTGAACATACTGGGCATGGATGCCCTCGCGCTCGCCGTTTTCGTAATCGGTGACACTGTAAAGTTTGCCGTCGACATACTGGCGGGTCTTGCCTTCGAGTTCGCCGTCGCGATAGAGCGCGGCGCGTTCGAGCCGGCCCTGGGCATCGAAGGTGGTCATCAGGCCCTGATAGCGCGCCTGGGCATCGGCCGTGCCGACTTCGGCAAGGCGATGTTCGCCGTTCATGCGATACAGCGCGTAATGGCCGATCCAGGTGACATCGGTATCGTCTCGCTCGGGCTTGGCGACATAGCCGCGCATGCGCAGGGCATCGTCTTCGATACGGCGCAGTTCGGCCGGCCAGCCGATCCCGTCACGTTGGCTCTGCACGCTGACCCGATAGGTTGCCGCGGCCGCATCGTCGACGGGGTTGAGTTCGGCGTCGTACCAGAAGCGGGTCGGGTCCTGGGCATGGACAGCGCCGGCCGCGACGAGCAGGCCGGCGGCCAGGGCATGGCGGGCACGGGTGATCATGCAAAAGCCTCTCGTGGTGGCACGGCGTATCAGCCGCCGTTGTCCGAACCGCCGTTCTGGCTGTCGTCGACCGGCTCGCCGTGGTTCATCGTCCACTGGCGCACCGGCTCGCCGTTGCGATAATCGGCCTGTTCGCCGTGCAGGCGCCCCTGGTCGTCGTAGCGACGCCATTCGTACTGGCCGTCGAAGGTCTGTTCGACCTGCAGGCCGCTCGGCTTGCCGTCGACGACTTCCTTGCGATAGACGACCTGGCCGTCTTCGCTGTAGTGCGTCTTGATATAGTGCGGCGCGTCGCGAAAGCTGATGTGGCGGGTAAGCAGATGGCCGGTGTTGGAGAAGGTCTCGTCGACCCGCCGGCGGCGTCCCTGTGCGTCGGTTTCGAGACGATCCTCGGCCTTGCGCGGACTGCCGTCGATCGGCCAGAACTGGGTGCGGCGTAGCCGCTGTCCGTCGTCGCCGAGCACGCGCTCTTCATCGAGACGGCCACCACTGTAGTACTGCTGAAGCCCGCGTAACTGGTCGTCGTCATAGCGGTAGACGGAGGCCAGTTGTCCGGCTGCCTGGTTGAGCCAGTTGCGCTGGATACCATTCTTGCGACCATCCACATAGTGGGTTTCCTGCAACAGTGCGCCTTCGAGCGACCAGACGCGCTCCCAACCGTCGAGCCGGCCATCGCGATAGTGGCTGCGCTGGGTGAGTACCTGCGGTGAATGCAGGCTGCCGTACTGTTCGACCACGCCGTCGATCTTGTTGTTGTGCACCTCGGTGAGCTTGCGAATGCGCCCGTCGTAGTAGCTGGTTTCAAAGCCTTCGCGCTTGCCGTCGACCAGCGGCGTGAGATAGCGCAGCTCGCCGCCGACATAGCGGCGCCCCATGCCCTGCATCACCCCGTTTACATACGGCGTTTCGTAGCTGAGCACCCCATCCCGGTCAAAGCCGACCGATAGCCCGTTGCGTTCGCCGGCCATATTGCGGGTACCCACTTCCGCGAGCCTGTAATCGCCGGCGAAGCGGTAGAGTTGATAGGCGCCGACCCATTTCTGATCGGGATCCGCCAGATCCGGCGTCGAGCTGTAGCCGCGAAAATTGAGCTGGTCGTAGCGAATCCGCCGTATTTCCACCGGCCAGCCCGGCCCGTCGCGTTCGTCGGCGACCGTGGCCTTGCGGCTGGCCTTGGATTTGGCGACGACGTCGAAGTTGTCGTCGAGCCAGAAGGTGCCCTGGGCCCAGGCGCTGCCGGTCTGCACGAGCAGATAGGCTGCGACCACGGCGAATTGTGGGCGCAATCGTGTTGAATGGATCATTGCAGGTCCTTCAGATGGTTGCGCCATTGTTTTTCGATCGGCGCGCCGGAGAAGGTCAGCGATTTGACCGCAGCGACATCGCCCCAGAAACGGATACGCCCCTCGTCGTCGAGATAGTCGGACACGCGGTGGCTCATGCCTTCGTTACGCCAGTCGTCGAGCCGGGTATCCGCGGTCATGTGCTTGAGCATGGGCCGTAGCGGTTTGCCGCGCGCGTCGAGAAAACGGTGGCTGTCGAAAAAGCGGGCCGCCTGCATGCCGGCATCGATCTCGCCGTCGACCACGGTGTTGATGTCCACCAGCCAGGGTTTGTCGCGATCGCTGTCGAGTTCGCGGGTCTGCCAGGCCGGCGTACCGCGGCAGGTCAGCGTGGTGGTGACATCGATGCCGTAGAAATAGACACGGATTCCGTCGTCGGTCATCAATACCCAGCGGTCGGTATCGGGGTGTTCGCCGGTGCGCGGCTCGCCGATGCCGAAGCCGGGCGCACGTTGCTCTTCTGGCCGCCAGACCAGGGCATGGCCTTCTTGCGCCGGTGCATCGGCGGCGAGTTCGCAGGCCGAGCCCACGCCGATCGGCAGGCGCAGGCTCAGCCGATTCTGGTCGGCGCCTTGCGGGGCGGTGTCAAGCGCCAGCGACGGCTTCTCCGGCACCGGGGTGACCACGAGATTGCGCTTTTTCGGCGGCGACAATTCGCGGTTGCTGTAGTGCTGTTCGATGCTGGTGAACTGAAGCTCGTGCGAACTGGGCGCGGACGGGCTGGTGTAGAGCGCCAGCGGGAACCGGTCGCTGTCGCCGGTCACCAGTATCTGCTGGATCCAGGCGCCCGGCTTATCCACCCGGGCGAGCTGGGTGAGATCAGCCGGTGTCAGACCGTCATAGGCTTTGTCGCTCAGGCGTGCCGACAGATCGCCGTAGACCGCGCTCGGATCGTAGGTATAGAACGTCTGCTCGCTCACATTCAGCACTAGCCGCCAGCCGTCGTCGGTGGGAGTTGCCTGGATGTGCGCGCCGGGGTCCTGGCGTTCGGTCGGGGTATCGGCCAGCGGCAGCTCGATGGATTCCGGCTGGAGCGGGTCACGGTAGTCGAGACGCGCCTCGACGCGGGCGATGCGATCGAGCCGGGCGTCCTGCCAGCCCATTGGCAGCAGGCGCACGCGGGTATTGAGTTCGCCCTGGGAAAAATCGGGGCCGATGGATTCCAGCACCAACGGGATATCGAGTGTCTTGCCGTCGGCGTCGCGCAGGGTCAGTTGCTTGAGCGCCGACAGGCCCAGATGCGCGTCGGGGGCGATATCCTGGATCACGGTGAGTACCAGGGCGTGGTCCTTATCGTCGATGGAAAAACGCGCATCGGCATCGGCGAACGGCTGGGGGGCGGGTTTGTTCGCCCGCAAGGCTTCGGTTTCGGCCTTGCTGTGCGCCAACGGCAGTTTCACCCCGCCCTCACGCACACCCGTCGTCGCGCGATTGCCGAGCTGGTCGAGCCCGTCCTCGATCGAGCCCAGCGCCGGGTTGTCGACGTGACGCATGGTCATCGTCGTATGGATGTTCCCGCTTTTGTCCTGGCTTTTGACGTCCTGTTCACTGATCAGCGCGAGTGATTCGATCCAGCCGCCGTCACGGGACAGGCGCATGCGCCCGTGTACGGCGGTCACCCGCGTGCGCACGGCGTCGTAGCCGCTACCGAGGGTGGTATAGGTCGTGGGCGTATCGTCGGTGCGTTCGAGGGCGACGCTCACGCTGTCATCGTCGACGCGATCGACGGTGAGCGTGAGTGCCGGCATGCCCTGAAAGGCATCGACACGCACCTGCGCGCCGACACGGGCCGGGATGCGGTTGGTGACAGCCGGCGTGCCCAGCTGCTGTTCGAACTGCTGGGCCTGGGTGTGGCCGATATGGTCTTTGAACGCATTCCAGGCGTCGCGGTTGACCGCGCTCAGGCGCGTGTGACCGCTGTCGCGATCCATGACCAGCGCGAAGCCGTCCTTCATAAGCGCGGGCACGGGCGTGTCGTCGAGCTTGGCGGCCTGGGTGCTGGAAAACAGCGTGTAGCCGTCCTTGTCCTGGACCTGGACGAAACGCGGCAGCACATGGAGTTTGAGCGTCGGCCCGGCTGCATCCACCCGATAGCGCATCACGCTCTGCATGACCAGCGACTCCTGGCTGGATTTGCTGGATGTGTCATCGCCTTCGCGCATCTGCGCAATCACCCCGATGCGATAATCGCGGGTATCGCCCTTGGCCGGGTCGAAGGTGATATCCGACGGTTTGGACAACACCACCGCGGCGGCGCCGATGCCGATCAGCACCAGAACGCCGATCAGGCCCAGAAGCAGTTTTTTACTCGACACGTGTTACTCCTGGTTGTCGTGTGCCGGCGGCGCGCTAGCGCTGCGGTGCTGGCGTGAAGGTCAATGTGTGGGTGCTGGCGGGCGTCTCGTCGTCGTAAAGCGCCACGGCGAATGTGTCGATATCGCCCTTGAGCGTGATCTGCTGGATCCACAATGCGTGCGTATCCACGCCCTCGACGAGCATGCGATCGGCCGGCGTCAGGCCGTGGCGGCGACGGTTGCTCGTCACCGCCGAGCGGCCCTTGAAGGCCGTGGTGTTATCCGCCAGGTACAAGTGGGTATAGCGACCGGTCAATGTAACCAGCCAGCCACCGTCGATGGGCTCGGCCACGGCCTTGGCCGGCGCGTCCTCAAGATGGGTGGGCCCGTCGCGCAGCGGCAGGTCGACATAGGTTGGCCCGTCCACCGGCTGATAGCGGAATGTGGCCTCGGCTTCGGCGAGATCGCTCAGATCGGCACGGTCCCAGCCCAGCGGCAGCAGGCGCACGGCGCTGCTGTCTTGATCGCCGTAATCACGGCCGATCGAGTCGAGCACGAAGCCCTGATCGAGGGGTTCGCCGTTGGCATCGCGCAGGGTGAGCTTTGTCAGCGTCATCTGGTCGAGGTCGAGATTCTCCTTGTCCCGATGGGCAATGGTGAGCACCAGCGCGCCGTCTTCATCGTCCACATGAAAACCGGTTTGGGCGTGGGCGAGCGGCTGTTGCGGCACATCCAGGGCCTCGCGCTCCGTCGCCTCGTCCGCGCGGGTCGGCAGGGACAGGTCGTAGTCGGGCGAGGCCGCCTCCAGGGTGTTGATCCGCAAGCGCCGCAGGCCGTCGCCCATGCCGCCGACCGCCGGGTTGTCCACGGCCTGCATGGTCATCACGACATGCTGCGTTTCGATGTGCTGGCTGTGCTGATCGCTGATCAGCGTCATCGCCCGGATCCAGCCGCTGTCGCGATCCATGAGCAGGCGCCCGCGCACATTGGTGAACCGTGGGTCGGTGCGCTCATCGGTCTGTGCCAGGGTCGCGGTCACGGTGTCGGCATCGACATCGGTCACGGTCAGGCGCAGTGTCGGCATGCCCTGAAAGCCGGCGATATCGACCTCGGCGCCCTTGCGCGCCGGTATCGGCTGCGCAAGCGCTGGAATGAGCAGCTGGCGCACGATCGCCGCCAGCGGTGTACGGTTGTCGTCGACCGCGGCCCGCCAGGCCTCGTTGTTGCTGACTTTTACCTGCGAGGCGGCGTCCTCGGCGTCAATCGCTACATCGAAGCCGGCCTGCATCAGTGTCGGTAGCGGGCTGTCGGAAAGCGTGGCCGGCTGGGCGCTGGAGAACACGACTTTGTCTTCGTTCTCGACACGCATGAAGCGCGGCGTTACATGCAGTTCGCGCGTGGGTTTGGTCGCGCTCACGCGATAGCGCAACAGGCTTTGGGCGACCTGCCAGTCGCGGTATTCGCCTTCGCCTTCGCTTAGCACACGCACACCGATGCGATACGTTTGCTGATCGCCCTTGGCGGGCTCGAAAGCCACGGTATCCGTGCTGGCAGACGCCATGCTTGCCTGGGTGGCGGCAACGAGCGCGAACAGCGCGGTCAGCGCCAACATCATTGTTTGCTTCGACACGTTAACTCCCTGAATTCTGTTGGAACGTCGTTTCAGCGCCGCGCGATCAGGGCGATTCGCGGCGTTCGAAGGTCACCCGGTAAGTGCGGGGTTCGGCAAAATCGGTGCGTTCCAGCGGATACTCGATCGGGCTTTGCTGGCTATCCACGCGCAGGTATCGAACGTCGGCCTGTGCGTTGTCGACCTGGGCCAGCAGTCGGGCCGCGCCGGCGCCGTACCATGGCTTTTCGGGCGCAATGTCGGCCATGACCGTTGCGCCGGGCAGCGCTCTGGCATAACTGGCGGCGTAGTGCACCGTTGCACTGTCCTGCAACCGCAGCCACCAGCGGTCGGGCTGCTGCGTGTCCGGCCAGGCCGCTACTTTGGCCGTGCCGTGCTGGCGCTCGTGGGCCTCGCCGTCGAGCGGCAGGGTGAGATATTGCGACTGCGATGGGCGGTAGGTCACCGTCGCCTCGGCATGGTCGATTTGATCGAATACGGACGGATCGTCACCGAGCGCCAGATAGGAATACATGCGCCCGTCGTCGAAGTCCTGGGTGTCGTAAGCGGGCAACATGGTTTGGAATACGATCGGCGGGTCGATCGCATGGCCGTCGGCATCGTAGAAGGTGATATCGCGCAGCGCGATCGTGAACAGCGGCACGCGCTGTTCGCTGTCGAGCCCCAGATGCAGATTGAGCTGGTCTAACTCCACGCTCAGCGCGGTCCTGGCCTTGTCCAGCTGGGGGTCGTCAACGGCCGGCGCGGGCTGAGTGGAATCGCGGTCGCTTTCCGGCAGCTCGATCTCGCGGCCCGATTCGTCGCCGATGCCCCGGAACGGGTCCAGCAGCCCCCGCGCATCGGCCCGGGTGAGGTCGGCCCGACGCTGCGCGTGGGTGATGCGATCGATCGCGAGCGTGCGGCCGTCGCGTTCGACCACGTCGCGGCGCACCAGGGTGAGCGATTCCAGCCAGCCGTCGTGACGGTTCACGCGCATGCGACCGACAAAACGCAGCTCGGCCGGCTGTTGGTCCATATCCAGGGCCCGGGTGTCGGCCGTGGGTTCGATACGCAGGAGGATGTTGTCGTCGTCGACGTGTGTCACGCGCAGGCGCATCGCACTCAGGCCGCGATAGGCCGCCAGTTCGTGCGTGGCGCCCACGCTTGCGTCGATGGCCGTCGGCAAGGTCGGAACGACGACCTGATCGACCCACGGGTTGCCGGCCGCGGCATCGAGTTTTTCACTCAGCGTTGAAAACGTACGACCGAATTCCGGGCCGCGTTGCGGGCGATTGTTTTCGAATGGCAGGTCCAGGCCACCGTGCATGACGGTCGAGAAATCCGGGCTCGGCGCGGCGTCGACGAGGTCGGTGGTCAGCAACAGTTCGTCCTCGTTGCGGGCATGCACCAGCAACGGCTCGACGTGCAGTTGGCGCTTGTCGCCGAAGTCTTCGAAGCGGTATCGCATGACCCCGTAGGTCTGCACCCAGCGCTCGGGCGTGGCGGCACCAAGCGGGCGGACCGTGACGCGCTGACCGACGACATAATCGCTACTCGCACCCGCTTCGGGCGCGAAGCCGGCGCTGTTTAGTCCCGCCGGGTCGACGAACTCGGTCAACGCCAGTGCGCTGGCGCCGATTGCCACCAGAGCCCCGGTGATGAGGATCGCGCGTTTCATGGCGTTTTCTCCGGGTCGTCGTTCGCGCTGGCCGCGTTGTGGCCGGGCCGGTGGGGCCAGCTTTTTTCGATCGCGGGCGGCTCGAAGGCGAGGGTGAGCACGCTCGCTACGTCGCCCCAGATTCGAATATGGCCATCCTCGTAGATGTAGTCGCGCAGCCCGTGCTGCGCGGCTTCATCGGCCCAGTCGGCGCCGCTGTATTCGCCGCTTCTGAGCATCGGCCGCAGCGGGCGGTCGTCGGCATCGAGAAACTGGACGGTGTCGAAATAGTCGCCTGCGGTGCCCGTGGATTGTGGCCAGCGTCCGGTCAGCTCGGGCAGGTCGATCAGCCAGGGGGTATCGCTGTCGACCGTCAAACGCTTCCATGTCGGTGTGCCCGGGCAGCGCAGAACGGTATCCAGGGCCAGATCGCTGACATCGGCATGGGCGCCATCCATGAGGGTCAGATGCCAGCGTTGTCGGCCCTGTTCGGCCACGGCGTCGGGGGTATCGGTCTTGCGCCACAGGCGCGCGGGCATATCGGCGCGCTTGACCCAGGCGCTGATGCCGCACTGCGGATCCAGGCCGACGGGCACATCCAGACGCAGCCCGCCGCGCCCGTCGTCTTCGGGCGCGATATCGGCCAGCGACAGATCGCGTTCTGACAACAGCGGGGTGTCGAGATGGCGAGTGGAGTCCGGCCGCTGGTTGCGCGCGTCGTACTGTGCGCCGACAAAACGCACGGTTTCGGTTTGTACGATCTGGCCGTTGTCGGCCGTCTGCAGGGGCAATTCCAGCGTGGGCAGCTCGGCTTCGATACGCAGCGTATGCTGCCAGGCGCGCGGGTTGTCGTTGCGCGCCAGCATCATCTGCTCGGCCGCGTTCCAGCCAGTGGTCGGATCGGCGAGCAGACCCTGTCCGGTCACGCCCTCGGGCAGTGCGCCCGGGTCCAGCCAGTAGAACGTATCGCCACCGCTGGACAGGGTGATCTGCCAGGCGTTGTCGGCGTCGGCGATGGGTTCGGCTATTGCCCGGGCGTCGCCGTTTTCGAGCACATGGCGCTGGTCGTCGAGCACGAGCGTGACTGGCTCGCCGGATGACCGCTGCCGATAGCCGATCTCGGCACGAG
Organism: Salinisphaera sp. T5B8; assembly: GCF_040361255.1. Taxonomy (NCBI): domain Bacteria; kingdom Pseudomonadati; phylum Pseudomonadota; class Gammaproteobacteria; order Salinisphaerales; family Salinisphaeraceae; genus Salinisphaera; species Salinisphaera sp. T5B8. The sequence goes on from NZ_APNG01000003.1 coordinate 40,807, forward strand.
CCTCGGCAACGGCGCTCACGTCGTGTTCGTCCCAGCCCAGCGGCAGCAGATTGATCAGCCAGCCGCCGTCTTCCTCGCCGTAATACTGCATGGTATCGAAGGCAAGAAAGTCGGGCAGGCGCTCGCCGTGGGCGTCGTAGAGCGCCACGTCTTGCACTTCGATACTGCCATAGGGCAGTTCTCGGGCATTGCCGCCATCCAGATAGAGCATGACCCCGCCCGGATAGGCGCTGAGCTCCTGCGCGGCCTCGGGCGGATCGAAGCGATCCGGCGGGGTATACATGGGCGGCGGCAAGAAGGCGCTGCTGTACTGCGCCAGCATCAGCTCGCTGCCTTCGGTAAAGGCGTTGGGCAGACGGGCAAAACCGTCCAGCGATGCTGTCACCGAGCCGGCCGTGAGGTTGTCGCGGCGATGCGCATAGGTGATCGAGCGCATGGTCGCGGCCTTGTCGTTCGCGGCCATGCGCAGGCGTGTGACCAGGGTCATATCCTCGATCCAGCCGTGTTTGCGTTCCACGGTCATGCGGGCCGATACGTGCACATCGGACACGTCGATCGGTGTGTCGGGTGGCGCCAGACGCTGAATGAGCGATGCATCGGCGGCCAGGGTATCGATCTGGCCTTCCACACGCAGCCAGGCGTGCGCGTCGTCGAGCGCGTCGACGGTGAGCGTGAGCCCTTCAAAACCCTGGAAGTTGTCGAGCGTGGTCGTGGCACCTTGCCGCGCAACCACGCCCGGCGGCACCGCGGGGCCGAGCATGGCCTGGGCCAGGGGATTCTCGGCCACCTTTTCGAATTGTTCGGACAGACGTTCGAAGGCGGCCGCGTTGACCGGCTGCATGTGCAACTGGCCATTGTCGGCCAGCGTCACGTCGAAGCCGTCGCGCAGCGCCTCGGCGACCTCGCGATCGCGCCCGCCGAGATCGGCGCTGGCCAGCACCGGTTGGTCGTTAACGGTCAGATTGAGCAGGTCGATTCCGGCATGCAGGTGCAGCGGGCTGCGCTCGGTCACGCCATAGGTCACGATCCCGTGGCTTTGCACTGTGTGGTCGAGTTCGCGCCCGTCGATATCGACGACCACCCGGTTGCCGACACGATAATGATGCGATTCGCCCGAGGCCGGATCGAAAACGAGACGCGGTTCACGCGGCGCCATCACGATATAGACCGCGGCACCGGCTGCGACGACGCCAAGCGCGCCTGCAATCCATCGACGTATGTTCATCACGCGCTATAACGTTCAAATCGAGAGCGGCGCCATAAAAGGCGACAAGCGTTCGACGGTTTTCGTGTATCGCTCGTACCACGCAAACTGGCGAGCATCGCCGGCGTGCCACGATTGGATGCGCAGTGGCGCTAACAGCATGACTACGCCGCTTGGCCGACTGCGATTAGATGTATGATCTATGACGAAAAATGATAGCAAGGCCGGGTAAATTGTTGTATGAAAACGCAATTGAATAAATGCGCAATTAGATTGCGCGCAATATGAATCGCTGGATCGAGCCCACCACGCTCAAGGGTGAGCGAGTGGTGCTGGAGCCGCTCACGCACGCGCATGCGCCCGCGCTGGCCGAAGCGGTCGCCGACGGCGAGCTGTGGAAGCTGTGGTACACCTTCGTGCCGACGCCGGACGCCGTTGCTGGCTATATCGAGACAGCGCACGCCGAGCAGGCCGCCGGCGGGCTGGCTTTTGCGGTACGCGATCGTGCCAGCGATACGGTGATCGGTTCGACGCGTTTGTGCCATGTGGACGCCAGCAACCGGCGGGCCGAGATCGGCTATACCTGGTATGCCCGACGTTTTCAGCGCACCGCAATCAATACCGAATGCAAGCGGCTCATGCTCGCCCATGCCTTCGAAACCCTGGATGCAATCGCAATCGAGTTCCGGACCCATTGGCACAATCGCGCCTCGCGGGCGGCGATCGCGCGCCTGGGCGCCAAGCAGGATGGCGTGCTACGCAATCATCAGATCAGCGCCGACGGCAGTCTGCGAGACACCGTCGTGTTTTCGATTCTGGCGCATGAGTGGCCGGCGGTCCGGCAGAACCTGGATTTCCAGCTCGAACGCCATGGCTGAAGCCGACCCGCTGTGCCGCGGGCCGGCGTGTATCGCGTGCTACCAGCGATAGGTGAGGCTGCCCACCACGCTGCGCGGTACGCCGTAGTTGCAGAATGACGTTGCCTGCGCGCCGTCGCAGTAGAGTTTGACCTCGTCGAAGATATTGCGACCCGACAGCTGTAGCGTGACGTCGTCGAACTGATACCGGATCGCTGCATCCACCAGCGTAGCTGACGGATAGCGGCTCTCGTTGGCGGCATCGGCGTATGACGAGCTGGTGTAGCGCAGGCCGGCGCCGACGCCCAGCCCGTCGAGCGTGGGCTGCTGGAAACTATAGTCCAGCCACAGCTTGGCCAGATGATCCGGTCGGTCGGGCACGCGATTGCCGTTGGTGGTCTGACTGCCGCCGGCTTCGACCACCTCGACCTCGTTGTAGGTGTAGCTGGCGATCGCCTTGAGTCCGGCGCTCAGGTCCAGCTGTGCCGAGGCTTCTGCGCCGCGTGAGCGTGTCTCGCCGATCTGGCTCTGGATGGTCGGGTTGCTGGGCAGTGCCACCGTTTCGTTCTGGCGCGTGATCTCGAATGCGGCGAGTTCGAAGGAGGCATTCCAGCCGTCGGGGCGATAGCGAATACCGGCTTCGTATTGTTCGCCGCTGATGGGGTCGAGGCTTTCGCCGGTGACCTCGTTGACGCCGTACTGGGGGACGAAGGATTCGCTGTAGCTGACATACGGGGCCAGCCCGTTATCGGCGAGATAGACCAGGCCCGCGCGCCAGGTCAGTTCGTTCTGATCGTTCTTGTCGGCGCCCAGCGAGCGCTCGTCGACCCAGTCCTGGCGGGCGCCGACGGTCAATGCCCAGCGCTCGGCGAACTTCATGTGATCCTGCACATAAAGCCCGTACTGGTTGGCGTCGGTGGCGTTGCGGTTGGTGGCCTCGGGAATGGCAAACGATTGCGTGTAATCCGGATCGTAGAGATCGAGGTCCGGCACCGGTGCCTGGTTGCTCAGGCGCAGAAAGCCGGAGGTGCGGCTGTCGTAATCCAGGCTCTTGTAATCGAAGCCGACCAGCAGGCTGTGGTCGATACCGCCGAGTTCGACGTCGGCCAGCAGGCGTTGATCGGCGGTGAGGGTGTCGGCATCGTCGTAGCGCACGCGAATATCGCGCTCAAGCGTGGTGAGATCGGCGTTGAACGGATCGGCGGTGAAATAGTTGCGGAACACGTCGACCACGTCGTAATCGATCTGGCGATACCGCACGTTCTGCTCGAAGCTGAGATGGTCGTTGATCAGATGCTCGAACAGATAGCCGACTTCCCAGATTTCCGAATCGTAGCCGCCGAGCCCCGGTTGGCCGATATAGCGATCGCGGGGAATGCGCTCTCCGGTCGTGGGATTGGGCCGCTTGGTGCCGGCCAGCGGAAAGCCTGTCCAGTAATAGTCCGACTCGCTCTTCTGGTAACGCGCCAGCAGGGTGAGTTCGGTGCCCGCGCTCGGCGTCCACGACAGCGCGGGCGCGAGATAGACCCGATCGTCGTCGATATAGTCGATGGGCGTACCCGAATCCTGCACCAGGCCGGTAAGCCGGTAGCGCCAGCGCCCGGCGTCGTCGAGGGCTTCGCTGACGTCGCCCTTGAGCTGCTTGTGGTGGAAGGTGCCCATTTCCAGGCCGATTTCGTGCAGGGGCGTATCGGTGGGGCGCTTGGTGACCAGATTGATGATGCCGCCGGGCTGGCCCTGGCCATAGAGCACCGAGGCCGGGCCGCGCAGCACCTCGATACGCTCCACGCCATAGGCCTCGATCGGTGCATCGTAGGGCAGACCGGCGAACAGCCGGGTGCCATCGCGATAGGTCGCATCGGCGGCAGAAAACCCACGGATACGGATGCCGTTACTGTCGATTACGTCGTTGTTGACGCTGTCGTCGGTATCCACGCCCGGCGCGTATTCGACCGCTTCGGTGAGCGTATCCGCACCGCGGTCCTCGATCTGCTCGCGGCCGATGACGCTGACCGACTGCGGGGACTCGATGAGCGGAATATCGGTCTTGGTCGCCGTGGCGCTGCGCTCGGCCACATAGCCTTCGACCGGCGCATAGGCGCTTTCCACGCCGGCGCCCTGGATATCGATAGGCGCCAGCGGCACGGGCTGGCTGTCATCAGCGAGCGCGCCGGTCGCCGCGAATACCAGTGAAAGCGCGCCGGTCAGGCGTCGATTGATCCGTCGTCGATGTGGGCCGGCGAGTCGGTCGGTCATGCGTCCCCCTTTTTTGAATGATGGCGATGCGGGTTCGGGTAGCGGTGGGTCAGTAGACATCCATGCGGATACGCCCGGCCTCGTTGAGCCGTTCGACGGTTTCGGCACCGAGGATCGCGGTGAGCGTTTCGGTTACGCCCGTGGCCATGCCGTCGTGACTGCCGCACACGAAGATGAACGCACCGTTGTCGACCCAGTCGCGCAGGCGTTCGGCGTGTTCGGCCAGGGCCTGCTGGACATAGCGGCCGTCGTCGGCGTCGCGCGAAAACACGGCGTCGAGATGGGCGATATCGCCGTTGTCGTGCCAGGCGCGGATATCGCCGCCGTAATAGAAATCCACCGTGCGCTGGCGTTCGCCGAACAGCAGCCAGTTGGCACGCTGACCGTCGCCGATACGGGCGAGCAGATGGCTGCGCAGTCCGGCCATGCCGGTGCCGTTGCCGATGAAGATCGCCGCGCGCTGGCGGCTCGTCTCGTCGCCGCGAAAACCGGGGTTGGCGCGTAGCCGCAGCTCGACGATATCGCCGATTTCTGCACGCTCGATCAGCCAGCCCGAGGCCAGACCGGTGCCGTTTTCGTGGCGGGCCAGACGCACCAGCAGTTCGATACGGTCGTCGCCGATATTGGCGATCGAATAATCGCGTGCAGCCAGGGGCGCGAGCGCATCGAACCAGTCCTGGATGGCGGTCGAGGCCGGCACGCCGTCGTCGGGCAGGCGGCGGTCGGTCAGCGCCTGGCGTAGTGGTTGCGAATGCCCGCCACGCAGTACGGCCGTCTCGCCGTCGATACCGTGATCCTGCAACCAGGCATCGACGATGGATTGCGGTTGGCGCGGTCGAATTTCGACGATATCGCCGGCCTGCCAGCCGGCGGTGCCCGGTTCGAGCGCTTCCAGACGCAGGCAGGCAGTGGGCGCGCCGAGGCTGTGCGGATTGACGATCGTGCGTGCGCTCAAGCGCCAGCGATCGAAGACCGGTTCACGGTCTGTATTGGCGGTACCGAACAGCCCGGCCAGCGCGGCATGCCAGTCGGCCAGGGCCGCCGCGTCGGCCTTGTCGACTTCGATGGGCGCGATCAGCGTACGCGCGCCGCGTTCGCGCAGGGCGCGATCGAGCCGTCGACCGAAGGCACAGTAGCTGTCGCCGTAGTCGGTATCGCCCAGCGACAGCAAGGCATAGTCGAGTGTTTCCAGCGCCGGTTCGCTGGCGCCGCAGAAGTGCCGGTCGAAGCTGCGCGCGGCTACCGGGGCATCGCCTTCGCCATGCGTGCTGACCACGAACAGCGCCTGGCGATGCTCGCACAGAGCCAGCGGCTGGATTTCGTTGAGGCCGGACATACGCACGGCGCGGCCGGTGGCCTGCAACGCGGCCGCGGTCTGTGTAGCGATACGCTGGGCGAGCCCGCTCTGGCTGGCATAGGCCACGAGCAGCGTGTTCGCACCGGCCGGCGCATTGGCCTGGATGGATGGCGTGGCCGCGACCTGGCGCTTCATCCGGCGCCGGCGCAAATACAGCAACAGCCCGGTGATGAAGAACACCGGCATGGCGAAGCTGGCCAGCATCATCAGGATGACGCCCGGCGTGCCGAAGAACGCGCCCATATGCAGGGCATAGAGGCTGGCCAGCAGCTGATCGCCCCAGGCCTCGTCGGAAAACCGCTGCTCGCTCAGGATCGCGCCGCTGGCCGGATGCACGAACAGTTCGTCGTCGGCATAGCGATGAAATGCATCGCCCGGCACATAGTGCACTTCGAGCGGCGCGCTTGCCTCGCCCGGCCAGCGGATGAACACCGATTTGGCATCGGTGAGCTGCGGCGCGATCGCCGCCCACACGCGCTCGATATCCACGCCGTCGACAGGCGCGGCGAGTTCGACCGCGGTCGCGCTATCGCTGGCGAACAACGCCTTGGCACCATCCCGATACCAGTCGAACGACCACCACAGGCCGGTCAGCGAGGCGATCAGATAGGCCAGCAATGCCCACAGCCCCAGCACCGCATGCCATTCGCCGGCCAGCTTGCCGCCCAGCGCGCGCGGCCAGATCCAGCGCCAGGCCTGACGCGGACGGCGCTTCCAGCGAATCCACAGGCCGGTGATCGACAGCCCCACCAGGGCGATGGTGGAGATGCCCACGATCAGCTTGCCGGTCGCACCCGCGGCCAGGCGCTGATGCAGCTGGCGGATCAGGCCGAAGGTCCATTGCCCGCGCAGCATGCCGATCGGTTCGGCCGTGGTCGGGTCGAGCATGGCGCGTTCGCCGCGCCGGCCGGTGGTTTCCGGCGTGCGATAACCCACGAACGCCGGATAGGCGCGGTCCTGGCGCCAGAACAGGCTGCTGACGGCATGGGTCGGGTGTTCGGCCTGATAGCGCGCGACCAGGGCCGGCGGGCTCAGACGGGCCTCGTTTTCGAAATGCGCGACCTGATCGGCATTCAGCCATTCCAGAATATCCTCCTGAAACGACATCAGGCCGCCGGTCACGCCGATGAGCATGAGTACTGCGCCGGCGGTAATACCCACCAGCCAGTGCAGTTGGAAGATGGGGTCGAGCGCGCGAATCCGTTCGAGCATGGGTGTCAGAGCGTTGGTTATGACAGGGCGAGGCGGTGCGCGTCGTGTTCGGCGTTACGCCGAGCGCGGGCATGCGTGGCGCCGCAGCTTGGAACGGCGGCCGGAAGGGCGTGCGAGCGGTTCATGATGGCCTCCCCCGGGGCGAATATCGGTTGCGCGTGGCGATACCGATGCGTGTTCATCTGGGCAGCAATAAAAGAGCGCGGCCCGGGTTCGGGCCGCGCAATCCACCGAGATGAAGGTTTCCCTTCGTTGCATTGCAACCGCTAGGTGCAAATGCGAACGATTCTCATTTTATATAAAAAATGAATTGGCGCAACGATCGTGAGCAGGCGATTAGGTTGTGCACAAACAAAAACGGCCCCCATGCGGGGGCCGTTGGGTCTGCCGGGCGGTTGCCCGCTATTGCCAGCGATAGCTCACCGTGGCGGTGGTTTCGCGACCGTAGCCGTAGTAGCAGAAGTTCGGATTGATACAGGACGAGACGTACTTCTTGTTAAACACGTTCTGCATGTTCAGACCGACCCGCCAGCCGTCGTATTTCGGGTTCAGGCCACCCAGTTCGTAGTGCAGGCTGGCATCGGCGACGGTGTAATCCGGTACTTGGCGTTCATTGGCATTGCTGACCTGCTGTTCACCTACATAACGAACGCCTACGCCGCCGCCGGCGCCTTTCCATGCACCGCTCGGCTGCGTGTAGTCGAGCCACATCGAGGCGGTGTAATCGGGCGTCATCGGATATTCGTTGCCTTGATTGCCGGTTTCGTCGCGGGTGATTTCCGAATCCAGATAGGTGACTGCGGCGGACAGGTCGAGCCCGCTGGCCAGGCTGGCCTTGGCTTCCACTTCCGCGCCCTGGACTTCGACTTCGCCGGTCTGGCTGCGGCTACCGTCAGGCTGGGTCGGTCCGGCGACGTTGGTCTGGGTGAGCTGAAACACCGAGGTCGTGATCAAGGCATTCGTGCCCTTGGGCTGGAACTTGATGCCAGCTTCGTACTGTTCGCCTTCGGTGGGATCGAGAATCGTGGCACTCACGCTATCGGTACTGGGTGCCTGGAAGGACTCCGTGTACGCGACATAGGGCGCAAGTCCGTTGTCGAAGTTGTAGATCGCGCCCACCCGGCCACTGAATGCGCGGTCCTTGCGGGTTTCGCGGTTGGCGCCGAATTCGGTCTGGCTGGTCTGGATGGTGTCGTAGCGTCCGCCGCCGATGAGGGTGAGCTGGCCCAGCTTGACCTGATCCTGAAGATAGAAACCCAGCTGATCTTGGTCGAAATCGTAGAAAGTCCGCGCCGGATCGTCGATTGGCGTGCTGTAATCGGGATTGGCCAGGGACAGGTTACCCGCGCCGCCGAAGCCGCTGGCGCGATCGCCATCGAGGTTCTGATAATCGGTACCAGCCAGGATCGTGTGCTTGAGCACGCCGGTTTCGGCGTGGGCAAGCAACTGGTTGTCGATGGACAGGGTATTCACCGACTCGCGTGAGGCGGCCGTGCCGCGTGCCAGTTCGGTGCCGCCGTTGGTCAGTCCTCGACCGTAGACGCTGCGGTAATCCACCTCAACGTCGGCAAAGCGCAGGTTCTGTCGAAACTGAAGGTTGTCGTTGAACCAGTGCGACAGCTCGTAGCCAAGCAGCGCCTGCTTGCGATCGAAGCTTTCGAAGTTCGTATCGCCGTCGTAGAAGTCGCGATCGAGCTTGCCGCCGTTGGGCAGCGGGACCACCGTACCTTCATAGGGCAGCGCGCCATAGGAGCCGCTTTCGGGGTCCGCGCGATAGCTGGCCAGGAGCGTGAGTTCGGTGGCGTCGGAAATGTCGATGGTCACCGACGGCGCGATCGAGAAATTCTCGCTTTCCACCGTTTCCTGCGGGCCGTTACGCCGGTTGCCGGTCGCAACCACGCGATAGCGCACGTCATCCTGTTCGTCGAGCTTGCCGCCGATATCGAAGCCCAGCCCGACGCGGCTGTCGTTACCGACCTGTACATAGGCTTCGTTGTGCGCTTCTTCGGTCGGGCGCTTGGTGACCAGATTGATTACGCCGCCGGGCGGGGTCTGACCGTAGAGCACCGAGGCCGGGCCCTTGATCACTTCGACGCGTTCGAGCAGGTAAGGATCGATCTGCGGGATAGTGTAGTAGTAGCCGCTGAGCTTGAGCCCGTCGAGATATTGATCGGGCTGGTAGCCGCGCAACCGGATCTGATCGTAGCGGCTGGCGACATTACCGCGGACTTCCGGGACCACACCGCCAACATAGCGCAGCACCGAGCGAATATCGCGTGCCTGTTGCGCTTCGATCTGATCGGCCGAAATCACCGACACCGACTGTGGCGTTTCGACCAGCGGGGTATCGGTTTTGGTCGCGCCCGCGCTGCGTTCGGCGACATAACCCTCGATCGGGGACGTGGGGGACTGAACCGTGCGACTACCTTCGATGCTGATCGTCGACAACGTCTCCGTCTGCGTGCCGGTCGTGTTGTCCTGTGCGAAGGCGATACCGCCGCACAGCAGGCTCGCACCCAAGCCCGGCAGAAAGACACAGTGAATGAGGCGCATGCTACGCGTCGATGAATATCGCAAGACGAATCCCCCGGGAAGTAAGAACATGGACTGTTATTGAGAACGATTCGCAATAATAGTCTTCGGCGTGTCTGCTGTATAGCGTTGCGCTGACGCTCGCGCGTGAAACCGCTACCATCAGCGCCAACGTTTGAGGGAAATCGTGGTGCAGAAAATGCCGAGCTTGTTGTCCGTACGTCCCCGTCGGGGTTGTTATGCCGGGTTTGCCATGGTGGCCGTGGTGGCCCTGATCGTGAGCGGCTGTGGTAGCGACGACGAGAGCACGAGTGGGCCCGACGACACGACATCCAACGCCGAGGCCTCCTCGGGGTTTGTCGATGCCGATACCATTCGTGAGCGTGTGATCGGCAATACCGTGACCGGCACGATGTCGCCCGATAGCGCCTATACGGAATTCTATGCCCCCGACGGCACCATTCACGGGCCGAGCTACGAGGCCCGCTGGACGATCAAGGACGACCAGCTGTGCTTCGACTATGACGAAGCCCTGCAGATCGATTGCTACCGGGTGAAAATCGATGGGCGGTCGCTGGAATGGCATCGCCAGGGCGAGGTCCAGGGCAAGGGCACGCTCGTCGAGGGCAACCCGAACAACTTTTAACGGCGCCGCCGACAGCCGGCGGCACGCGTGCGCCCGATGGCGCCGACAAGGTCAAATATGACGGATATGGATAGCGCGCCCGAGGCGCAGACCGGCGGGCCGCGGCGCGTGGTCATGCGCGGCGAACACAAATACACGCTGCTGGGTACGGCCCATGTCTCGCGCGCCAGTGCCGAAGAGGTGCAGCACGAAATCGAGTCGCAGCGCTACGACACGGTGGCGATCGAACTCTGCGACGCGCGCCATGCCGCGCTTACGCGCGCCGGCGAGCTCGAACAGATGGATCTGTTTCAGGTGCTGCGCCAGGGCAAGGCCGGCATGGTCGCCGCGAACCTGGCGCTGGGCGCCTACCAGCAACGCCTGGCCGATCAGTTCGGTATCGAGCCGGGGGCCGAGATGCGGGCCGCCATTACCAGCTGCGAGGCTGCGGGTCTGCCGATCGTGCTGGTCGATCGCAATATCGGCGTCACCCTCAAACGTGTATATCGACGTATTCCCTGGTGGCAGCGCATGAGCACGCTCGGGGCGTTGTTCGCCAGCCTGCTGTCGCGCGAAAAGATCGAGGAATCGGATATAGAGCGCCTCAAGGAAGGCGACATGCTCGAATCCACCTTCAACGAGTTCGCGGCCGAATCCGCGACCATGCACGAAACGCTCATCGACGAGCGTGACCGCTACATGGCAGCGCAACTGCTCAAGCAAACCCCCACCCAACATACGCTGGTGGTGGTCGGTGCCGGCCATCTGAAAGGTCTGGCCCGCTATCTGGAAGCGGGCATGGACGATCCGGGCGCCACCGTGGCGGAACTCGATCGCGTGCCACCCGGCGCGCGCTGGGTGAAATGGATTCCGTGGGTCGTGGTCGCCCTGGTTTTCATTGGCTTTGCGATCGGGTTTTCGCGCAGTGCCGGGCTCGGCCAGCAGATGGTCATCGAATGGGTCGTGATCAACGGCGCGCTGTCGGCCGTGGGGGCGGCGCTGGCGCTTGCGCATCCATTGACCGTGGTCACGGCATTCATCGCCGCACCGCTGACCTCGCTCAACCCGACCATCGGGGCCGGCATGGTTACCGCCGCGGCCGAGTTGTGGCTGCGTAAACCGCGTGTGGGTGATTTCTCCACGTTGAAAAGCGATGTCACCAAGGCCACGGGCTGGTGGAAGAACCGCGTATCGCGCACATTGCTGGTATTCGTGTTCTCCACCATCGGCTCTGCTGCAGGCACCTATATCGCCGGTTTTCGGATTGTCGGGCAGTTGTTCGGCGGCGGTTGAATCGGCTACGGAGCCGGCGCTGCGGCGCTTGGCCCGGGCCGCCGGGCGCAGGTTGGTTTAGGTCGAAGGCCGTAAGCCAACAAGAACTGCCGAGGGGGCGCAGCCGCAGGGCGCGGCGCGGCTTGTTGGGTGCCGTGTTCCATGTTGGATTACGCTTCGCTAATCCAACCTACGCTCGGTATTTGCCGGTGGGCGGATGATCGAATGACGAGCCATCATTTGCGCTTTTCGCGTTCATGGGCGGACTTGAAAGCGAGCCTGCGCGTTCAATAGACGATCCGCATCGGCAGATCTTCGCTGTCGTACTCAGGTGCCTCGGGCAGGGTCACGGCTTCTTCGTTGGCGATGCGTTCGGCGGTGAACAGGCAGGCGAAGGCATCGGCGATATCGTCGTCGTCGACCTGCTGGCGGGACACCAGCGTGCGTGCATTGGCAAATGCGTCGCGCCCGAAATGAGCCGCGATGAGTTCGCGCCGCCGGGCATGGCCGGTGGCACTGCGCTTGGGGTCGGCCAGTGCTTCGCCGGCGTTCATCGCCGCGAAGCTGACTTCGGGGTGGGTTTCGTAGAGCCGCGCCTGCCAGTAGGCCGACCGGCGTAGCAGGTCGTCGAGTTCGCGAATCTTGGGCAGCAGGTTGTAGGTCTGGGCCGATAGCCGTTTGCCGCAATACTGGGCATTGATGGCGCTGGCTTCGCTATGATCGCGCCCGAGCAAGGCCGCCCGTACCGGCGTGGGAAACACGCTGTTGGCGCGCCGGCCAGCCAGCAGTTCGCGCGCGGCATGATCGCAGGCACGGGTCTGTTGTTCGTCCGCCAGGCCGATGGGCATGTCGATAGCGACCACTGCCGGGGCGAGGCGGTTGAGCAGCGTGGACAGATCGCGATCAACGAAAGCGCCTTCGTGGGAGACTGCGACCCAGCCGCCGGGACAGCCATCGATGCCGATACATTCGCGCAGCCGACGCTGGTTGCGCCGGTAATCGGCCAGCGGGGTGGCGAACGACAGGGTATAGCCGTCCGGATCGCGGATATGAAAATAGCGTTCGTCCCAGGGCGCGTCCGCGGGGGCGAAATCCGGCGTCAGGCCGGCTGCGAGGGCGCGGGCATGCTGGGCATCGACATCGTCGACATGGAAGATGGTGAGTCCGCCGCCCGGACGTGCCTTCTCGCCCGCGCTGAGGTTGAGGAAACTCTCGCCGGCAAAAAAGCTGGAAAAACCGGCGTCCTCGCCGCCGAATTTCAGCTCGAACCCCAGGCCTTTGTAAAACGCGCAGCTGCGTGCCATGTCCGTCACGAAAAGCGTGACGGCACTGATGTGACGTATCGACATGGCGCGATCTTGCGACGGTGTTTCGCTGGAGGCAAGCACTGTGTGCTCGTTGGGCTCGGGCGCGCGCAATCGACGGCCGGTGGTATCGTCTGTCATGTTCAGCCAAACCACAGGAGTTGGGTGTCATGGCGCAAATGAAAGTGGCCCAGATCAACAGCGCGGGCGGCGATTTTGAACTGGTCGATCGGCATATTCCGGAGCCGGGGCCGGATCAGGTTCGGGTCAAGGTCGAGGCCTGCGGCATCTGTCATTCCGATGCCTTCGTCAAGGACGGCGGCTTTCCCGGGCTCGACTATCCGCGCGTGCCCGGCCACGAAGTCGCCGGGGTGATCGATGCGGTCGGCGACGATGTCGATCACTGGCAGGCCGGCCAGCGCGTGGGTGTGGGCTGGCACGGCGGGCATTGCTTTGCCTGCGATTCCTGCCGGCGCGGCGATTTCGTGACCTGTGCCAATCAGCAGATCTGTGGCATTTCCTACGACGGCGGCTACGGCGAATACATGCTCGCGCCGGCCGAAGCGCTGGTGGCCATTCCCGACGAGTTAACGTCGGTCGCGGCCGCGCCGCTTCTGTGTGCAGGCGTGACCACCTACAACGCGTTGCGTAATTCCGGTGCGCAGCCGGGCGATGTGGTGGCCGTGCTCGGTGTCGGCGGGCTGGGCCATCTGGCCGTGCAGTATGCGTATGCGATGGGCTTTCATACCGTGGCCCTGTCGCGCGGTACCGACAAGAAGGAACTGGCGCTGGATCTCGGCGCCGATACCTATATCGATACCGAAGCACAGGACGCCGCCGAGGCGTTACAGGCGCTTGGCGGCGCGCGCGTGATTCTGGCCACCGCGCCGAACCCCAAGCTGATGAGTTCCGTCATCGACGGCCTCGGTGTGAATGGCCAGTTGCTGGTGGTCGGCGCGTCGCCGGAGCCGATCGAGGTATCGCCGTTTCAACTGCTCATGGCGCGGCGCAGTGTGGCCGGGCATCCGAGCGGCGCGCCGCAGGATTCCCAGGACACGCTCGGCTTTTCGGCGCTGCGCGATATCGAAACCCGAATCGAGACCTATCCGTTGGCCGACGTCAATGAAGCCTATGCCCGCATGATCAACAACGAAGCCCGCTTTCGGGTGGTGTTGACGATGAACTGAATGGGCCGAGTTCGGGGCGCGGTGTAGCGGCCGTGCCCCGAATATCAGCGGCGTGCGATTGCGATGGACGGTCTGGCGACGCGGCGCTTCGGTATGTATGAAACGCAGCAGGCTGTTCTCAAGCAGGTTGTCCGCAAATGAACGCGAAGACACGCGAATAAGGCAAACAACGGATCGCTCGAAGGCCGGGTGACTTGATGTGTACACCGCACGCTAGAGGCAGTCCGCAAATGCAGCACGATGTATGCGGAGCTCGATAAACGACCGCGTCGGCTTCGTTCCTCAAGCAGAACCACAGATTTCGCAGATTACGCAGATGAAGAAGCGCTTGGTACAGGCGCCACACGACAGCGAACGACCGCAGCTTCTTGGTCTTTGATCTGCGGACCTTTGCTTACTGCTAATCCCACCAACGCCGCGGCTCAAATGAAGCCTGTTGCCCGCTACGGCCTAATCAATGCATCTGCGTAATCGGCGTAATCTGTGGATGACAGAGGGGGCCGTTCTCGAGCAAGCAGATTGTTCGCGAATGAACGCGAAGACACGCGAACAAGGCAGAACATCGCCTGCTCGAAGCCCGGGACTGATACCCGCGCCCCGTGCTGAACTTTGTACAAGAATCAGGCCGCGGCTTGCTCGCGCAGTTCGATCTTGCGGCCATCGGGATCGCGCACGATATAAATCCGTGTGCCGTCGAATTCGCGTGTGGTGGTTTCCGGTGCCTGCGCTAGCGATTGCGGTATGTGTTTTACCCCGAAGCCCAGGCGCGTGTTGTCGACTGCTTCGTTTGCCGAGGCGGGATAGAGTTCGAAAACGAAACCGTCTTGCACAGCGGCGTAATGCCGCGGCCCGGTGCCGTGTTTTTCCGCGACGAAGCGAAAGCCGAGGCTTTCGTAGAACTGACGGCTCGTTTCCAGTTCCTGGCAGCGCAATACCAATAGGTCGAGCTTCACGGGACGCGTACGACTAGAACAGCGACTGCTGTGGATCGGGCCGGCGTGCGCCAAAGCGCCCGAATTGTTCGCAGGCACGCGCCAGATGATTGGCGATGCTCGACAGGGCCGTGATATCGGCGAAATCGAGATCGGCGATCAGGCTGCGTACACGCTCGCGCTCGTTATCGGAGGCCGCCTGAAGCAGGGTGGTGAGCAGTGCCTGATCGACAGGCTCGAAGCGCTCCGGATATTTCCAGGCCACGAGTTCGGCCGGCCGATCGAGTTGGGCGGCAAACGCCTGATCGTGCAGCAGATGCGCCGCGGTTTGCAGATCCGCGCCGTGGCCGGCGACATGCTGGCGCCGCGCGAACTCGTGACAGGCCTCGGCATCCACGCTCGCCATGCCGGCCAACAGGGTATTCATCGAGGTGTCGTCGCTATAGGCCATGGGCACGCCGGCTGTGAATGAGAGCGCGCATCATCCGGACACGGGGGCGCCAGTGCAAGACCTGGGAGCGCTCCGGCGCGTCCGACGCTTGAAAATCGGCTTTACGGGCCACACTCAAGGCTATCAAGGCGATAGTTTGTCGGGTCATCGCCGCCCAACAACCGTTTCACAACCACCGAATACCGCCATGAGCGAAAACCAGAACACCGAAACCCGTGGCTTTCAGGCCGAGGTCAAGCAGCTGCTTCAGCTGATGATCCATTCGATGTATTCGAACAAGGAGGTCTTTGCCCGCGAGCTGATCTCCAACGCCTCGGACGCGCTGGATACGCTGCGCTTCGAGGGCCTGAAGAACGATGCCCTGTTCGAAAACGATCCCGAACTCAAGATCTGGATCGACTACGACAAGGACGCGCGCACCGTGACCATCGGTGACAGCGGCATCGGCATGACCCGCGAGCAGGTCATCGACCGGATCGGCACCATTGCCAAGTCCGGTACGCGTGCCTTTCTCGATTCGCTGTCCGGCGACGAGAAGAAGGATGCCCATCTGATCGGCCAGTTCGGTGTCGGTTTCTATTCCGCGTTCATCGTTGCCGACAAGGTGGTGGTGGATACGCGCCACGGCGGCGATTCCGAAGGCGTGCGCTGGACGTCGGACGGCGGCGGCGAATACACCCTGGAAACCGTCGCCAAGGAAAAACGTGGCACCGAAGTCACGCTGCATCTGCGCGAAGGCGAGGACGAGTTCCTCGACGACTGGCGCCTGCGCCATCTCGTGCGCACCTATTCGGACCATATCGCCTTCCCGATCATGATGCGCGAGCAGCTGTCCGAGGAAGACGAGAAGGAGGGTAAGGAAGCCGGCTGGGAACAGATCAACCGTGGCGCGCCGCTATGGACCCAGCCCAAGTCCGAGATCTCGGCCGAGGACTATGCCGAGTTCTACAAGCACGCCTGCCACGACTACGAAGACCCGCTGACCTGGACCCACAACAAGGTCGAAGGCAGCCAGGAATATACGAACCTGCTCTATATTCCCAAGCGCGCGCCCTATGACCTGTTCGATCCGAACGGCAAGGCCCACGGCGTAAAGCTGTACGTGCAGCGCGTGTTCATCATGGACGATGCCGAGAAACTCATGCCGCGCTATATGCGCTTCGTGAAGGGCATCATCGATTCCAATGACCTGCCGCTCAACGTCTCGCGCGAAATCCTGCAGTCCAACAAGCTGCTGGACAAGATTCGCGCCGGTTCGGTGAAGAAGGTGCTCGGCCTGCTCGAGTCCATGGCCAAGGACGACGAAGAACCCGAGAAGTACAAGACCTTCTGGAACGAATTCGGCCAGGTGCTCAAGGAAGGCATCGTCGAAGACCACGAAAATCAGGCCAAGATCGCCAAGCTGCTGCGTTTCAAGACCACCAAGAACGAAAGCGCGGACCCGGGCGTATCGCTGGACGAGTACATCGCCCGCATGGCCGAAGGCCAGGACAAGATCTACTACATCACCGCGGATACGCTGGCCGAGGCCAAGCACAGCCCGCATCTCGAAATCTTCAAGAAGAAGGATATCGAGGTGTTGCTGCTCACCGACCGCGTCGATGAGTGGGTCATGGCCCATATGACCGAATACGAAGGCAAGACCTTCCAGTCGGTTGCCAAGGGCGCGCTCGATCTCGGCGATGCCGAAACCGAGGAAGAAAAAGCCGAGCAGGCCAAGCTCGAGGAAGAGTCCAAGGATCTGGTCGAGCGCGTCAAGAAAGCCCTTGGCGAGCGGGTCAACGAAGTGCGCGTGACCCATCGGCTGACCGATTCGCCCGCCTGTCTGGTGGCTGACGAGCACGGTATTTCCGCGCATCTGGAGCGCATCCTCAAGGAAGCGGGCCAGGAGATGCCGAACACCGCGCCGCATCTGGAAATCAACCCCACGCACCCGTTGGTCGAAAAGCTGGCCGGCGAACAGGGCGAAGAGGAATTCGACGCCTTTTCGCAGCTGCTGTTCGAACAGGCCGTACTCGCCGAAGGCGGCGAGCTGGACGATCCGGCCACCTTCGTGCGCCGCATGAACCAGATGCTGCTGGCGGTTTCCCAGGGAAGCGCTGCATAACATCTCGCGGCGCGAGTTCGCCCTGAAAAGACTTTCAAGGGCAAATGCGTTGCGATAAGGCGTCCAAGCGCAACGCCTGCCTTATTGGCAGGTCAAGCTCGGCAACGCAGTCGTGACCCGGGCGCGTCGCGGTGCGTTTCACGCCCGCCCCGGCGCTCGATCGTCAACTTTCGTCGAGGCCCGCCCTGTGCGGGCCTCGCTCGTTGCGCCGGTTGCAGGCATAGTGATTGTCAGATGCACGCGGTGGGGGCGGGCAACGACGAGGTCAAACATGAAACGACATTCCTGGACTTATGCAGCACTCGGCCTGTGGGCCCTGTGCATCGCCCCCCTGGCTGCGGCGCAGAGCGTGGCCATCGGCGGTACCACCCTCGAACTGGGCGCCTCGCGTGCGGATACGCTCGCTATCGCCAATGCGCATTTCAATATCGTGCCGGCCCAGGTCGACGGTCAGTACATGCTCTTTCCCAAACAGGGCCCGGTGATCGTCGGCCGCGATACCTACGGCAAACCCGTGGGTACGCTCACCATTCGCGACAACCGACTCACCCGTATCAGCCGTAACCTCGGCTCGTTTCGTAGTGAAGACGGCGAACAGGCCATCGAACGTCTGATCGCAGCCTTTTCGCGTGCGCCCAATGGCGGCGATACGCCTGCGGTACGCACGGACACCGGCGTCAGCGGCGATGCCAGCACCTCGCGCGTGTATTTCAGTTATCCGGACCGGGCCATTCAGATCGTGCTGTTTCGCCCCAACAACCGTCCCGGGCTGGCCACGATCGATATCACCGAGCAGTATGCGCTACGCCCCGGCCCGAGCGGCAATACCGACAAGCAGCGCTAGGGCTGGCGCTCGTCAGCGCCCCGCCAAATGGCCGAGCGCGGCCCGGCCCAACAGAACACGGAGCATGCATGTCGCGAACTGACACGGTACACAATCAATGATGGTCTGGCTCGTCGCATTCGCGGTTGTGCTGGTCGTCGCGCTGGCCGCCTATGCCGGCTGGCTGTGGTGGCGCGTGTTCAACCAGAAAAAAGAGCGCGAAACCCACAACGCCGCCGTCCTCGCCGAAACCGAGGCCGATCTGGAACACAGCATGGCCATCATTGCCGATAGCCTGCTCACCGGCGAACTCAACCTTTCGGAAGGCGCCATCCGGCTCAAGGTATTGCTCGATCACTACCATGCGCCGGGTGGGGCCCAGGCCGACTACCCGGCGATTTACAGCCTGTTCCTGTCGACCTGCACCATGCCGCGCGGCGCCGAACGCGATGCCTGGCCGCGCGCCGAAATCCGGCGTCTGGATCGGGAACGGGAAATGCTCGAAGTCGCCGCCAAGGACGCCGTGCTCGACGAAGCCGCGCTGCTGCGTGAACGCTTCGGGGTGCCCAGCGGCCGCGAAGGGCTGGCTTCGGCACGGCCGATGGATGCTGCTTGACGCGTTGCCTTGCAGCCGAGCAAGGACGTAGGTTGGATTAGCGAAGCGTAATCCAACAAAGAACGCAGCCCTTGTTGTGCATTTCGCCCTACAGATTTGAACCAGCAACGGTGGCAATCACCCGTTGGCTTACGGCCTGCGGCCTAAGCCAACCTACGCGACTTATTCCGACGCGGTGACGGCATCCCGAGATTCGTGTTCGCACACCGGGGCGCTATCGCCGATCGTGGCACAGCCAATCCCACGCGGATCGGAGGCCGCATCCATCGTGTTTTCTGCCTTGTTCCAGATCACGGCGTGCATATCGCCGTAGTGGCGATCCACGTTCTCGAACTTGTGGCCGAGTTTTTTCAGCCCGGCCAGCGTTTGTGCCGACAGCGCACCGGGTTCGTATTCGACGTGGTCGGGTAGATACTGGTGGTGATAGCGAGGCTTGCCGACCACGCTGGCCGCATCGCCGCCGTGGGTGAAGTCGAGCACGCCGAGCAGGACCATGCTGATGATGCGACTGCCGCCCGGCGTGCCGAGCGCGATCTCGCGATCGTCGCCGACGACGAAGGTAGGCGTCATGCTCGACAACGGGCGCTTGCCGGGGGCAATGGCGTTGGCTTCGCTGCCGACCAGGCCATAGCCATTGGGCGTGAGCGGTTTGGCCGAGAAGTCGTCCATTTCGTCGTTGAGGAACACGCCGGTACCGGCCGCGACCAGGCCCGAGCCGAACGGGAAATTCACCGACAACGTGGCCGCCACGCGATTGCCCTGGGCATCGATGACGGAAAAATGCGTGGTGTGATGGCCATTGGCATGGTCGGCCGTGACGCTGGCGAGTTCGTCGCTGGGCGTGGCGCGATCCATGCGCATGCCCACGCGCAGTCCGGCCGCGTAGTTTTTGTCGGTCAGCCGGTCGATAGGCATATCGACGAAGTCGGGGTCGCCCAGATAGACCGCGCGATCGCGATAGGCACGGCGCATGGCCTCGATGGTCACATGCCGGCGTTCGACGTCGTCGAGCGCGCCCCAATCGAACCCTTCGAGGATGTTGAGTGCTTCCACCAGCACCGGCCCGCCAGAGGACGGCGGTGCGGCCGAGATGATCTGATATTCGCCGTCGGGCGTGCGATAGGTGCCACGAATCGGCTCGCGCTCGACGACGTCGTAGTCGGCCAGGTCCTGGCGGGTCCAGATACCGCCGGCGCTACGCACGGCCTCGACCAGCTGGCGGGCGATATCGCCCTTGTAGAAGCCGTCGCGGCCCTGGGCAGCGATGGCTTCCAGCGTACGGGCCAGTTCCGGTTGTTTGAACAGTGTGCCGGCCGGCAGCGGTTCGCCGTCGTCATCGAGCAGCAGGGCGGCACTGGCCGGATAACGAGCGAGCACGTCCTTGCGGTATTGCGCCAGCGCGTGCATGTGATCGTTGATTTCGAAGCCGTTGCGGGCCAAGCGAATCGCGGGCGCGAGGGTGGTGGCCAGATCGAGCTTGCCGTAGCGCGCGGCGATATGCGCCAGCGCCGCCGGTTCGCCCGGAATGCCGGCCGCGAGCGCGCCGTTGCGCGAGCGTTCCTGTACGAAGTTACCTTCGTCATCGAGATACATGTCGCGGGTCGCAGCACCCGGCGCTTCTTCGCGGCCGTCGATCATGACGTCGCGCTTGTTCTGGGCGTCGTGCAGCAGCCAGAAGCCGCCCCCGCCCAGGCCCGAACCCTGCGGTTCGACCACGGCCAGCGCCGCGCTGACGGCGACTGCTGCATCGAAGGCGTTGCCGCCGGCTTCGAGTATCTGCATGCCGGCCGCGGTCGCGGCGGGATGCGCGCTGGCCACCGCTGGCGCGGGCGGTGTGTCGTTGCCCGCCAATGCGGCTGAAAATGGCAGGCATGAAACAAGCGCCACGCAGGCGATCAGGCGAAGCCGAACAGGCATGGACATTACCGAAAAAACGAAAGGCGGATCATCACGATACCGCCTGTGATCGTCAGGCTCTAGCCTGTGGTTCAGCCGGCGGTCTTTTCGTGGAGCTTGTCGGCGACGAGGCTGGGGACCAGGCCGCTGATGCGCCCATCGAGAAACGCGATCTCGCGCACCAGCGTGGACGAGATATGGGCATATTCGGGCGAGGGCGCCAGAAATATCGTATCCACCTGCGGGGCGAGGTGGCGGTTCATTACCGCCATCTGTTTTTCGTATTCGTAATCGCCCACGCCGCGTACGCCGCGTACGAGCACGCTCACGCCATGCTTGCGGGCGAAATCGACCACCAGCCCGCTCACCGGCATGACGGTGACGTTGTCGACATCGGCCAAGACCTGCTTGGCCAGCTCGACACGTTCCTGATGATCGAAGATCGATTTCTTGCTGGCATTGCTGGCCACGGCCACGATCAACTCGTTGAACATGCCCGCAGCACGGCGGATCACATCAGCATGGCCGTTGGTGATGGGGTCGAATGTGCCGGTATAGGCGGCACGAATACGGGGGGCATTACTCATGCGACACACATGCAGGTGTTGTCGTTGGCCCAGTGCTGTTCTGCTGACCGCACGTGAAGTCTCCTCAGGCGTTTTTCGCGCGCGTGCGGCTGCACGCTGCGCGAGCATGTATTACGAGATCGAAGATGCGCCATCATCTTCGCTGGCGGCGCGCGGCTGTGCAAGGCAATAACCCACCTGGCCGGCACGCTTTTGCCGCAACACATGCGCCCGATCGGCCAGCATGGCCAGAATTTCGTCGCCTTGGGCGGCCGGGTATTCGAGATAGATACGCGCGTTGGGGCGTAGTTGTGCGATCACGGCTGCCAGTGCGCCTGCGTGCAGCTGCGCGGCAAAAGGCGGGTCGATGAATACGATATCCGGGGCCGGCGCGGTAAGCGTAAGCGCCAATGCATCGGCCTGAACGAGCGTGGCGCGCTCGCCGGCCGCGAGGGTTTCCAGTGTCGTGCGCAACGCCGTGATGGCCTGCCGATCGCGATCGACAAACTGCACATGCGCCGCGCCGCGCGATAACGCTTCCAGACCCAGCGCGCCGGTGCCGGCGAACAGATCGACACAGCGGGCGCCCTCGATCCGCGGGGCCAGCCAGTTGAACAGCGTTTCGCGCACGCGATCCGGCGTCGGGCGCAGCCCGTCGGCCACCGCGACCGGCAGGCGCCGGCCACGCCACTGCCCGCCGATGATGCGTACGGTGGTGCTCGCAGGGGCAGCGCCCGGGCGCCGCTGGCGTGCTCGACGCGCCATGCTCAGACGCGATTCGGCGTGGTGCTCATCCCTGCTGGGTGCCGCCCACGGTAATCGCATCCACCTTGAGCGTGGGCTGGCCCACGCCCACCGGTACGCTCTGGCCGTTCTTGCCGCATACGCCGATGCCTTCATCCAGGGCCAGATCGTTGCCGACCATGGAAATACGCTCGAGCACGTCGGGCCCGTTGCCGATCAGCGTGGCGCCCTTGATCGGCGCGCCGATCTTTCCGTTTTCGATGCGATAGGCCTCGTCGGCCGAAAACACGAAATTGCCCGACGTGATATCCACCGAGCCGCCCGAGAAGTTCACCGCGTAGATGCCGTTGTCGACCGAGGCGATGATATCGCCCGGCTGGCTGTCGCCGGCGCGCATATAGGTATTGGTCATGCGCGGCATGATCGTATGCGCATAGGACTCGCGGCGCGCGTTTCCGGTGGGCTTCATGCCCATCAGCCGTGCGTTGTGCTTGTCCTGCATGTAACCCACGAGACGCCCGTTTTCGATGAGCGTGTTACACGCCGCGGGGCTGCCTTCGTCGTCGATGGCCAGCGAGCCGCGGCGCCCGTCGAGCGTGCCGTCGTCGACGATGGTGCACAGATCGGAGGCGACTTTCTCGCCGATCCGGTTGGAATAATTCGACGACCCGCGGCGATTGAAATCGCCTTCCAGGCCGTGGCCGACGGCTTCGTGTAGCAACACGCCCGGCCAGCCGGCGCCGAGCACCACGGGCAGGCTGCCCGCCGGCGCGGCTTCGGCATGCAGACGCACGAGCGCGCGGCGCACGGCCTCGCGGGCATAGCCGGCCACGCGATCGGCGGCATCGCCGCTGGCCACGCCGAAGTAGTCGTAGCCCATGCGGGCGCCGCCGCCGGCACTGGCGGATTCGCGTACGCCGTTTTCCTCGACCTGGACCGACACGTTCACCCGTACCAGCGGGCGGACGTCGCCGGCCAGCGTGCCGTCGGAGGCAGCGACCAGCATCGTATCCGAGGAGCCGGCCAGCGATACCGTTACCCGCACCACGCGATCATCCGCGTCGCGGGCGATCTTGTCGGCGTGATGCAGCAGCGCGACCTTGGCGTCGGCGTCGAGCGTGGCGGCCGGGTCGATCGGCGCATAGCGGCCTAGCGCGCCGCTATCGCGACGGGTGAGCGTATTCACGCTCGCGCTCTTGCCGTCGCGGGCGATGGCAGCGGCGACCTTCGATGCCTCGGCCAACGCCGGAAAAGCGAGTTCGTCGGCATAGGCGAAACCGGTCTGTTCGCCGGCCAGCGCGCGTACCCCCACGCCCTGAGACGTGGAGGCACCGGCGCTGCGCACCACGCCGTCCTCGAGCAGCCACGATTCGTTCTTGAGAATCTGGAAATACAGATCGGCATAGTCCACGCCCGGCACCATCAGCGCGCCGAGCGCGGATTGCAGCTGGCCGGCGTCGATGCCGGCCCGGCCGAGCAGGGTGTCGGAAGCGATATCGATAGCGTTTTTCATGCCGACACATTAACACCGCCGGGCCGCCCATTGGGCAGCCGGGCGAGCCGGCTCGCGGGCTCAGAGCGTGAGAATGGTCGAACCGGTGGTCTCGCGATTGGCCAGCGCCCGGTGGGCCTCGGCGGCGTCTTCCAGGGCGAAGCGCTGGCCGATCTTGATCTTCACGTCACCTGATTCGAGCACGGCGAACAGGTCGTCGCACATCATCTCGAAGCGTTCGCGTGTATCGGCATAGCCATTCAGGCTGGGCCGGGTGACGAACAGCGAACCGCCCTTGTTGAGTTCGGCCAGGTTCACGCCCTCCACCGGTCCGGAGGCATTGCCGAAGCTCACCATCAGCCCGCGCTTGGAAAGGCACGCCAGCGAATCCTTCCAGGTGTCGCGGCCGACCGAATCATAGACTACGGGCACCATGACGCCGTCGGTGAGTTCGCGTACGCGCTCGGGCACCGATTCGCGGGTGTAGTCGATGGTCATCCAGGCGCCGTTGCGCTTGGCGATACCGGCCTTGTCTTCGTTGGAGACGGTGCCGATTACGTGCGCGCCCAGCGCATGCGCCCACTGGCAGGCGATCGAGCCCACGCCGCCGGCGGCGGCATGAAACAGGATGGTGTCGTCTTCGCCGATGGCATAGGTCTGGCGCAGCAGATATTGCACGGTCAGGCCCTTGAGCATGCCGGCAGCCGCGGTTTCGAAATCGATGGCCTCGGGCAGGGCGATCGCCTTGTCTGCGTCCATGACCACGAAATCGGCGTACGCGCCGAGCGGCGCCTGGGCATAGGCCACCCGATCGCCTTCGGCGAAATCCTCGACGCCTTCGCCCACCGCGTCGACCACGCCGGCGCCTTCGGTGCCGAGCCCGCTGGGTGGATGGGCCGGGTACAGGCCGCTACGCACATAGATATCGATGAAGTTCAGGCCCACCGCGCGATTGGCGATACGAATCTCGCCGCGGCCCGGCGCGCGGGGCTCGACATCGACGAGTTCGAGAACTTCAGGGCCGCCGGTTTGGGTGAACTGGATCTGACGAGCCATGGCACGCTCCTTTGAAAACAGCGCAGTAAATCAATGCGCTATTTCTAGCAGCCTCTAGAATAGACGTCGATGCGACAAACAGGGAAAGCCGTCACGCAGGCTGGCGGTACGGGCCCGATCGATCGGGGCAACGACCACTTCGTTGGCCTCGCTCTTGGCTTCGGCCTTGATCTGGCCCCAGGGGTCGACGATCAGGCTGTGGCCATAGGTGCGACGGCCGTTGGCATGATGCCCGGCTTGATTGGGCGCGATCAGCGTGACCAGGTTTTCGATTGCCCGCGCGCGGGTGAGCACATGCCAGTGGGCACTGCCGGTGGTATGCGTAAAGGCTGAGGGCGCGACCACGATTTCCGCGCCTTCGTCGGCAAGCGCGCGATACAGCTCGGGAAAACGCAGGTCGTAACACACGCTCAGCCCGAGGCGGCCGAACGGCGTATCCACCACATGCGGCGTGGGTGGGCCGGCCACGAAGGTGGCAGATTCGCGATAGGCCTCGGCCGAATCGGGCACGCCGACATCGAACAGGTGGATCTTGTCGTAGCGGGCCACGCGTTCGCCGTTGTCGGCATACACCGGGCAGGTGGGATAAACGCGATCGGCTTCGTCGCTGGCCAGCGGGATCGTGCCGCCGACGATCCATAGGCCGTATTTGCGGGACGCGTCGGCCAGGAAATCCTGAATCGGCGTATGACCGTTGCCGGCGCCGTCGGGCTCGGCCACGCCAATCTTGTCGGTTTCGTGCGCCCCCATCAGGGCGAAGTTTTCCGGCAGTACGGCCAGCTGGGCGCCGCGGCGCGCGGCGTCGGCGAGCAGGTCGTCGGCACGGGCGAGATTGGGCGCCACCTCACCGCGTGAGTTCATCTGGATGGCAGCGACACGGGGCAGATCGGAATCGGAAGTCATGGCGATCGGTTCGTCGGGTAGGGCTATTGTTCGGCGCTGGGCTGTTCGATACGCGGATCGTCCCAGCTGCCTTTCAGGGTATACGCGATGCTGGAGAATTTCTTGATCGGTTTCTTGAATATTTCCTGCATGGCGAATACCGCTGCGCCCACGAGTGGGCCGCCGAGTACGGTACTGGCCACCGCCACACCGCTGCCGACCTTGGGCACGATAGTCACGCGTTCGTCGTAGTCGCGCGCGGCCAGGCCGATACGCCCGGTCATGCGGATCTGCGACGAGGGGGTTTCGATAAGCATGTTGTCGCTATAGGCGTTGCCCTTGTCGATATTGAAGTGGGCACGCACATGATCGAAAGCCAGGCCTTCGTCGACCACGTCGCGAAAATCCAGCCGCAGGCGCCGCGGCAGTACATAGAGATTGACCAGCCCCAGCACCCGCGCCGCGCCGGGCTCGACGGCGGTGAAGGTACCGTTATCCAGCTCTAGATCCACGCTGCCGTCGAGCGAGCGCAAGTCCAGCCCCAGCGGGTTGGGCGCGATATTGAGCCGCGCATGTACCTGGGTAGATTCGGCCGTCACGGTGGCCGCATAGCCGAGTGCGCGCAGCAGCCCGGCCATGCCACGGCCGGCGAAACGGGTCTGGGCGCTGGCCTGGGTCAGACCGTTGTCGTGGGTCCAGCGGCCGGTTGCCCAGCCGGCCATGGCCCCGTTCTTGAGCTGGAAGCGGTCCAGCTGCCAGCCGTTGGGCTGGGCACGCGCCTTGAGTTCGGCCTCGCCGAAATCGGTGCCGTCGATCTCAACATTGGCCACGAACACGTCCAGGTGCGGCAGATCGACCGGGTCGATGTATTGCCAGATCACCGGGTCGCTTTCGGCAGGCGGCGCTGCGGGCTGCTGTGCACGGGTCTTGAGCGCCAGCCGGGCCAGATTGCCGGCGATATTGACGTTGCCGCCGGCCGGCTGGGTCCAGGTGATCTGGCCCTGGGTGTCCGGGCCTTCGAAGTCCACCCGCCAGCCGGGGCGGGCGTTCATCGGTTGGGCGCGGATATGCGTGTTTTCGAAATAGCGATTGTCGAGTTCGAGCGCGCCCACGCGCACATCGCCGCCGACGAAATCCAGCGTCGAGGCCGGACCGCCGGATTGTCTGGCGAGTTTTTCCGCGGCCTCGATCTGCTCGGTTACCACATAGAACCAGCCCAAGCCGTCGGCGGTCTCGGTGCGCCCGCCAATCCAGATGCCATCGACATCGGGTGGCTCGAGCGTGTTGTCGTTGAGTAGCGCCTGGATACGCGTGACCGCGCCATCGCGCAGGCGCACGCGTGTATCCAGGCGCTTGTCGTAGTCGATATGCACGCGGCTCGCATCGCCGGCGACGGTAATCGCCATCGGCGCGGCGCGATCGGCTGGCTTGGTCAGGGGCGCAGGCAGATTCAGGGCCAGACCGCGCAGGTCGCTGTCGATATCGATAGCCGAGACCTCGCCATCGCGAGCGACTTCGAAGGCGATACGCAAATCGGTCGCGCCGTGGCCATAGCGCAGCCAGGATTCGGGCAGATAATGCGCCAGGGCCGTGCCGTCTTCGGGCAGTTGCAGGCGGGCGCGGCTGACAATGCGCTGGCGCTCGCCCGGCGCCGGCTCGATATCGGTATTCAGCGCCACGCCCAGCAGCTTGCCCTTGAGTGCGTGCGCGGCGAGCCCGCGTTTATCGTCAAAATGCAGCGTGCCGGTGATATCGGTGATCGGCCCGGGCAGCACGTCGGTACGCAGCGTTGCGCCGCGTGCCTGCACGTCGCCGCTGACATCGACATCCCCCAGCTCGGGCTTGAGCGGGATACGCAGATCGATGGCCAGATTGGCCGGCCCGGTGATCTTGAGCGCATCGACGATTTTTTCGAATCGATCGCGTAGTGGCGAGCGCACCAGAAACGCCAGCATCTTCTCGGCGCGGGCATTGCGCGCCTTGCCGTCGATCTTGAGCACCGGTTCGCGCACGTTGGCCACGCGCCCGGTGGCTGGGCCCAGATCCACATCCAACATGCGTGCGGCAGCGACATCCACACGCAGATCGTCGCCATCGAGGGTGAGTTTGCCGCGGGCAGACTTCAGCGGCGGCCAATCGTCCTTGTAGGCGACATCCACATCGTGGCCGCTCAGTTCCAGATGAAAACGCTCGTCGCCGCGCGGCTTGGCGAAGGGAAACCGATCCATGGCCCCGCGCACTTCGAGCGACGCGCTATCCAGCGTGCCGGCGGTGATTGCCTTGGGCAGCCAGTCGCGCAGCTTCTCGTTGGGCAGATCCTTGGCCTGGGGGATACGCGCGAGCACGGGCGCGATCTGCGGTGCACTGGCGCTGGCCTGGATATCGACCACGGGCGCGCTGCCCGGTTGCAGCTGGATACGACCGCTGGTCGCAAACGTTGCCTCGGCGCTGGTCAGCTCGAGCTTGTTTGCATCGATCTGCCAACCCTCGTCGCGGCGTTGCCAGGCGATCTCGCCGTCGAGATCGTCAACCGGCAGTTCGCCGCGCAGATAGCGCCGCGCGGCCAGCGTGCCGCCGGCGTCGTTGAACTGCAGCCGATGGTTATCGGCCTGCTGGTAGTAACTGCCGGCGACCGGGCCGAGCGTGATCGCCGGATCGTCGATCGACAGATCCTGAAAATCGAAGGCCAATTGCAGCGGGGTATCGGCGCGGAGGGTGAGCGCCAGATTATCGATGCGCGCATCGGCGGTGGTGTCGGCCAGACGCGCGACGCGCAATTTGGCCAGGCGCCAGGCGATCGAAAACGGGACATGCCGGGCGTCGACTCGCAGGCGCGGCTCGTCCAGGTCGACTGTACCGGTCAGGCTGAAGTCCTCCAGCCCGGGCGCATCGCCGGACAGCGAGGTCATTGCCACACGGATGTCGTCGTCGGGCGCTGAGGCCTGGCCCGACTCGGGGGATTCGATGCCGGTGGCCTCCAGCGTGCTCGACAGGGCCGGCAGCAGATCGGTTTTACGGCTGTCGTCGTGTACGGCGTCCAGATCGAATTTGGCGCGGGCGTCGAGCAGATGCCCCTGTTGCCAACGCCCGTCGATGGTCGTGGTCAACCGGCCGCCGGAGAGGCGTTCATAGAGGCTGTCGCCGATCAGGCCCGCGCCGTGGGCCAGGGTCGGTGTATCCAGCGCGTCGACGTTGAATTCGAAATCGGCCGTATCGATCGTCGGCAGGCGCCCGGAAAAACGCGCCTTGCCGTCGGCCTGCTTCAGCCAGGACGGGCCGTCGAGATTGAAGCGCAGGGCATAGCTGTCGTTGCCGCGATGGGCGATATGGGCATCAAGACGCTCGATACGCGCGCGCCCGTCCGGCAGCGCTTCGTCGAGCAGGGTGATATCGGCATCGCTGATGGTGGCGGTATGCAGCAGGGCCAGGCGCTCGTTGATGGTGTCCCAGTCCAGCGGTTCGTCGTCCGGGCGCGACCAGTATTCGAGTTGCGGGCGGCCGTCGTCGCCGCGGCGTACCGCGACCGTGGGCTGTTCCAGCACCAGCCCGTCGGGCAGGCGTTTGCCGTCGATGAGATCGGTAAAGGAAAAATGCAGGCCAAGGCTTGCGAGCGTAACCGCGGGCTTATCGAAGCCGTGACGGGTCACGCGTACGTCGGCCAGCTCCAGCAACGGTCCATTCCATTGCCAGCGCAGCTCGATGGCATCGATGTCGATATCGGCATCGATGCGACGGCCGATACGTTCGGCCAGCGCCTGCCGATAGCCGGGCACCAGATGATCGATCAAGCGCACGCCCCCCACCAGCAGACCGGCCAGGATGACCACGCTGGCCAGGGTGATGACCAGCGCGCGTTTGATGATCGTGGTGCTAGCCATGTCGTTCGCTCTCAGCGCGCGCCGAGCGCTGCGATGCATGCCGTAGAGCGAAAACGTTGACGAGGCGCGGTGCGAGCATGAACGTGTCGGGCAGCGATCGGACAAAGGCGATGGGGGTGCGACACACCCAAGCGCTCAGGGTTCGCGATGAGACGCCGATTTCGTACCGCGCCAGTTCGAACTCGCGCGCTCCAGCGCAGGCGCGTACCGCGACCGCGCAGGCGTCGTCGCCAGACACAGCTTACATCACCACCAGATCGAACTGTTCCGGGGTATATAACGATTCCGACTGCAACCGCACCGCAAGCCCGGTTTCCGCGCAGACCTCGTGAAAGGCGGTGGCCAGTTCGTCGAGCAACAGGCCGATGGTATCGGGTGCTGCGAGAATCAGCAGTTCGTCCACACGCTGGCTGTGCGCCAGCCGCGTCATCTCGCGAAACAATTCGAAGCACACGGTTTCGCCGGTCTTGACGAAGCCCCGCCCGCCGCAGGTGTCGCAGTCATGGCACATCAGCTGCTGCAGCGATTCACGGGTGCGCTTGCGGGTGACTTCCACCAGCCCCAGCGGCGAGATCGCGCCGACGCTGGTTTTGGCCGGGTCGGCATCGAGCGCGGCGCGCAGGGCGGTGAGTACCTGGGCCTTGTGATCGGCATCCACCATGTCGATGAAATCGATCACGATGATGCCGCCGAGATTGCGCAGCCGCAGCTGGCGGGCGACCGTATTGGCGGCCTCGATATTGGTACGCAGCACCGTCTGTTCGAGACTGCGCGTGCCCACATAGCCGCCGGTATTCACATCCACCGTGACCATTGCCTCGGTCTGTTCGATGATCAGAAACCCGCCCGAACGCAGCGGCACCTTGGGCGCCAGCGCGCGTTCGATGGCTTCTTCGATACCGTATTGCGAGAACAGCGGCACGGGCTTGGTGTAATGCAGCGTGCGTTCGGTGAATTCCGGCGCGAAGCGCTGGGTGAAACCGGTCATTTCCTGCCAGGCGGCTTCGTCGTCGATGGTGATCGCCACCACCTCGGGCGTGAGCATGTCGCGCAGCATGCGAATGGGCAGGGCAAGATCGCCGTAGAGCAGGGTTTCCGGCGCCACGGTACGGCTTTGCGCGAGGATATCTTTCCAGACCGTGGCCAGAAAACGCATATCCGCGGCCAGCGCGTGGTGCGGCGCGCCGTCGCCGACCGTACGCACGATAAAGCCGCCGCTCAGCCCGAGTTCTTCACGAATGCCGGTCACGGCACTGTGCAGCCGATTGCGTTCGGCTTCGTTTTCGATTCGCGCGGATACGCCGATCCGAGGGTTGTAGGGCATGTACACCAGAAAGCGCGACGGGATCGCCAGGTCCGTGGTCAGGCGCGCGCCCTTGCTGCTCATCGCATCCTTGGTGACCTGTACCAGTACCCGATCGCCCTGGTTGAGGCGGTTCTGGATACGCGGGGCGACATCCTGGGTTTCAGCCGGGCGCCGAACCATGTCGGAAATCTGCAGGAACGCCGCCCGGGGCAGGCCGACATCGATGAATGCCGCCTGCATGCCGGCCAGCACGCGTTGGACGTGCCCGAGATAAATATTGCCCACCACGCTGCCGGTGGCGTCGCGCTGGATATAGATTTCCTGGAGCACGCCGTTTTCCAGGTGTGCGGCCCGGGTTTCGCCCTGCGAGACGTTGACCAGAATCTCGATACGCGGCGATTCGAGCTCGGCCGCTGTCTGCCCGGAGGCGCTCACCGCGTGCCGCGCACAAGCGCGTGGATACGAAACAGATTGTGCGAATTCAGTGCCATGCGTTCGATTGTCTGCGCACAGCAGGCGTATCTGCAAGCACCGTATGCAGTGGCTGGTGCGCCCGGGTCAGCCGCGATGGTAGGGATGACCGGTGAGAATGCTGTGCGCGCGAAACAGCTGTTCGGCCAGAATCACGCGTACCAGCGGGTGCGGCAGTGTCAGCGCCGATAGCGACCAGCGCCGATTGGCGCGCGCCAGACTGTCGGGGCCGAGCCCGTCCGGCCCGCCCACCAGCAAGGCCCGGTCGCGCCCATCGGCCAGCCATTCGCGCATCTGCGCGGCGAGTTGGTCGGTGTTCCACGGCTTGCCGTCGACGGCCAGGGCGATCACGTCCAGATCGGGCGAGAGTGCATCGCAGATGCGCCGGTCCTCATCGGCGATCGCGCGCTCGGGCTTGCCACCCTTGCGATTGCCGGGCGCGATTTCGGTGAGTTCCAGCCGGCATTCATGCGGCAGGCGCCGGGCGTAATCGTCGTAGGCGCTCGTGACCCAGGCTGGCATGCGCCGGCCCACGGCCAGCAGACGTATTCGCATGGCCGCGCTATCGAAGCGCTAGTGGGTGGTGGTCGAGCTTTCGCCGGCGATCGCGTCCATGTCCCAGAGTTTTTCCAGCTGGTAATAGGCACGCGTGACCGGCTGCATGATGTGTACCACCACGCCGTTGAGGTCGATGAGCACCCATTCGGCCTGGCTCAGGCCTTCCACGCGTGGCTGGATGCCGGCTTCCTTGGCATGGGCGATCACGGTCTCACCCAGGCGTTTGACGTGGCGCGCCGAGCGGCCGCTGCAGATGACCATGTGATCGGCGATGGTGGTCAGCTCGGCGACGTCGAGCACCTGGACGGATTCGCCCTTGAGTTCGTCGACGGCCTCGATAGCCAGTTTCAGCAGGGCGTTGATCTGTGGATCGCTGTTGCGGGCGGTGTCGGGGGTGTCTTGTAGATTCATTGACTCGCGGCCGTGGCCGGTTGGGACTGATAGACGCCTGCATCCATAATGTCGTCGAGCACGGCGGTGGGCAAGAGGTAGCGCGGACTTTCCCCGCGCGCGAGCAGCTCGCGGATATAACTGGCCGAAATCACCAGCGGCGGCGGCATATAGGTATAGATATGCCCGCCCAGCCGACGATGCAGGGTTTCGTGGCTGTCGGTTTCACGCTCGGCCAGGGCCTCGGCGGCGGCCTCATCGAGTTTGCAATCGATGCCTGGTCGGTCGATGAGCACGATATGGGCGCTGTCGAAAATGCGTTCCCATTCATGCCATTGCGGCAACTTGGCGAAGACGTCGCGGCCCATGATCAGACACAGCGGCGTATCCGGCATGTCGGCCCGCATGGAGGCCAGCGTGTCCACGGTATAGGACGGGCCATTACGCAGCAGTTCGCGATCGTCCAGCCGCAGTCGTGGCTCGTTGCTGACCGCCACCCGAATCCATTTCGAGCGCTGGCCCGGCGAGGCCGTGGGCGCGTCGCGATGCGGCGGGCGTGCGCAGGGCACAAGCCGCACATGCGCAAGTTCGAGTGCGCCGGCGAGTTCCATGGCCAGGCGCAGATGCCCGTTGTGGATCGGGTCGAACGTGCCGCCGAGGACACCGACAGGAGCCGTGCTCAAAATACTTCTCCGGGCGTGATCGCGCAGGGCATCAGCGCACGTGTCCGTCGCCGAACACGACATACTTGAGCGAGGTCAGCCCTTCCAGGCCCACCGGGCCGCGTGCATGCAGCTTGTCGGTGGAGATGCCGATCTCGGCGCCCAGGCCGTACTCGAATCCATCCGCAAAACGGGTCGAGGCGTTGACCATCACCGACGACGAATCCACGCCGCGCATGAACGCCCGGGCCTTGGTTACGCTTTCGGTGACGATGGCATCGGTATGGTGCGAGCCCCAGGTTTCGATATGGTCGATCGCCTCGTCCATGTCGTCGACAATGCGAATCGCCAGCACCGGCGCCAGATATTCCTCGGCCCAGTCGGCATCCGATGCCGGCTTGACCGTGCTGCCCAGCAGCTTGCGCGTGCGCTGGCAGCCGCGCAGCTCGACGCCGGCCTGACGCAGATCCTGCGACAGCGGCTTGAGCACGCGTTCGGCGATGGCATCGGCCACCAGCAGCGTTTCCATGGTGTTGCAGGTGCCATAGCGCTGGGTCTTGGCATTGACCGCGATGGCAATCGCCTTGTCGATATCGGCATGCTCGTCGATATAGACATGGCATACGCCGTCCAGGTGCTTGATCACCGGCATGCGGGCGTTATCGGCCACGAATTCGATCAGCCCTTTGCCGCCGCGCGGCACGATCACATCCACGTATTCGGGCATGCGCAGCAATGCGCCGACCGCCGCGCGATCGGTGGTCTCGACCACCTGGACCGCATCCGCGGGCAGGCCGGCGTCGGTGAGCCCGCGGCTGATACAGGCTGCGATGGCCTGATTGCTGTGTGCGGCTTCCGAGCCACCGCGCAGAATCGCGGCATTGCCGGATTTCAGACACAGCGCGGCCGCGTCCGCGGTCACGTTCGGGCGCGATTCGTAGATGATGCCGATCACGCCCAGCGGTACGCGCATGCGCCCGACCTGAATACCGGACGGGCGATAGTTGAGATCGGTAATGCCGCCGATCGGATCGGCCAGGGCCGCGACCTGGCGCAGGCCTTCGGCCATCTGTTCCAGACGCTTGTCATTGAGTTCCAGGCGCTCGAGCAGGGCCGGGTCGAGTTCGTCGCGGCCTTCGCGCATATCGCGGGCATTGGCCGCGAGAATGCTGCTGCGCGACGCGATCAGGGCTTCGGCGATAGCGAAAAGGGCGGCGTTTTTCGCGCCTGGCTCGGCCGCGGCCATATGCCGGGCCGCAGCACGGGCACGCTTGCCCATGGCCTGCATCTGGCGCTCGACACGGGAGTGCGAGCTGCTGTCGTGGTTTTCGCGATCGCTAAGATTGGCGCTCATGATTATGGTTGTTGCTTAAAGACGATTGGATACGAGGCAGGACGCGCGCGCAGGCCGTCCCGCCAGACCGAGCGTCAATGTTACCAGTTCGTCCCAGGCGCGCCCGACCGCGGCCCCCTTGTTGATCTGATCCAGCCGGGCCGCGCGGCGCAATAACTCGGCGAGCATGGCCGGATCGGCCCGGGTCGCGGCTTCGCCGATCTGGCGCTTGCGTGCCGGCGGCATGAACACCTTGCCCAGCATGGCGTCCAGGCGATTCGCGCGCGCGGCGAGCGTGGCCTGATAAAGCAGGCGGATTTCGCGCACCAGCGCCCAGGTGATGGGCACCGTATCCACGCCTTCGGCGCGTAGCTTGGCCAGTGTTTTCAAGGCATTGGCGCTGTCGCCGGCCAGGGCCTTGGCAGGCAGGTCGAAAATTCCGAAACGGCTGTGATCGCTGGCCGCGGCCTCGATTTCGGCGGCGCCAATGGTGTCGTTCGGGTGCAGCAGCGCGAGCCGGTCGATCTCCTGGGCGGCCGCCAGCAGGTTACCTTCGGTCTGTTCGGCAAGCAGGGCAACGGCATCGCCATCGAGCGACAGTCCGTTGGCCCGGGCGCGCTGTTCGACCCATTGCGCCATGCGCGCGCCCGGCAGCGGCCAGGCGTACATGGCGACGCCGGCCTTGGCGATGGCCTTGTACCAGGCGCTTTTGCGCGCGTTGGCCGCCAGCGGCGTGGCCAGGATCAAAAGCAGCGTCGAATCCGGGGCGTTCTTGGCGTAGTCGCTGATTGCCGCGCTGCCGGGCTTGCCTGGGCCCTTGTCGGTCAGGTGCAGTTCCAGCAAACGTTTTTCCGAAAACAGCGACAGGCTCGCGCCCGCGCTGGCCAGCTGGCCCCAATCGAAACCGGGCTCGGCGTGCAGTACCTCGCGCTCGTCGAAACCCTGCTTGCGGGCCGCAGCGCGCAGGGTATCCGCGGCCTCGAGCACCTGCAGGGGTTCGTCACCGGCCAGCAGATAACAGCGGGCCAGCGGCTGGGTTTCGACTTGGCGCTGGAACTGGTCCGGGCGCAATTCCACGGTTCTACCTCGCTAGGACAGCCACCCGAGAACGGTCGCTGAATACGAACATGAACACTCCCCGTTCATACAAGCACGATACGCGCCATGGCGCGCAGGCGCGGGGTTATTCGTCGTCCTGGGCGTCGTTGGCGAAATTGCGGCCGTAGAAGATCTCGTTGACCTCGGCCTCGATCCGGTCGGTGAGCTCGGCGGCTTCTTCGGCGGACAGGTCTTCGGCCTTTTCCGCGAACAGATAGTCGTTGAGCGAAAACTCCGTCAGCCGCATCTTGGTATGGAAAATACGCTCGGCCAGCACGTTCACGTCGATCATCTGATAGCGGTTGCAGATGTCTTCGGGAATGTAGTCCTGAATCGAGTTGATCTCGTGATCGATGAAGTGCTTGACGCCATCCACATCGCGGGTGAAGCCGCGCACGCGATAGTCCATCGACACCACATCCGATTCGAAGCTGTGAATGAGGTGATCGAGTGCCTTGAGCGGCGAGATCAGGCCACAGGTGGACACGTCGATATCCGCGCGGAAGGTCGAGATGCCGTTGTCCGGATGAAACTCCGGATAGGTATGCACCGTGATATGGCTCTTGTCGAGATGGCCTACCACGGCATCCGGCGTGGGCCCGTCGTAGGCGGCTTCCTCGGCGATGAGGATGGTCACGCTCGCGCCCTCGGGCTCGTAGTCCTGGCGCGCGATATTGAGAATATGCGCACCGATGATGTCCGACACCTCGGTCAGGATCTGGGTGAGCCGGTCGGCACTGAACATGTCGTCCAGATACGCCACATAGGCTTTCTTCTGCTCCTGCGTACGTGCATGGCAGATGTCGTAGATATTGAACGACAGCGACTTGGTCAGATTGTTGAAGCCGTGCAGGCGCAGTTTTTCCATGGCGAATAAGTAATTCGGTGTGAGCCTGAATGTCGTGGTCAACGCGCCGGCGGCGCGACGATAACACCGGTTGTCCGGCGGCGGTGTTCAGGCGATGCGTTGGCTAGCGACATACGAAGGTCGATGAAAGGGCGCAGTATCCGCGCGAACGCGCGCACGTCAAGCGTTACGCACGCAGCCGTGCGGGCCGCATCGCGCGGGATGTTCAGCCCGAAGCCTCGATGGTGTAGTCGTGCGTGATGTTCACGCTGGCCTGGAGCATGATCGAGGCAGAGCAGTATTTCTCGGCCGACAGCTGAACCGCGCGGGCGACATGCTTTTCGTTGAGATCGCGTCCGGACACGAAAAACTGCAGATGGATGTCGGTAAAGACTTTCGGATCGGTACTCGCGCGGGTGCCGTCGACTTCGATGCGGCAACCGGTGACGTCCTGGCGCGATTTCTTGAGGATATGCATGACATCCATCGCGCTGCAGCCGCCCACGCCGAGCAGAATCATTTCCATGGGTCGAAAGCCGGCGTTTTCGCCGCCGATATCGGGCGGGCCGTCGATAATGACTTCGTGGCCGCTATCGGCGCTGCCGGAGAACTTGAGCTGGCCCTGCC
Source organism: Salinisphaera sp. T5B8 (assembly GCF_040361255.1). Classification (NCBI taxonomy): domain Bacteria; kingdom Pseudomonadati; phylum Pseudomonadota; class Gammaproteobacteria; order Salinisphaerales; family Salinisphaeraceae; genus Salinisphaera; species Salinisphaera sp. T5B8. The sequence goes on from NZ_APNG01000003.1 coordinate 77,348, forward strand.
AGTCGATGGTTGCTTTCATGTGCCAAAAATGATGATCGATACCGTCAGGCGACGATGGGGCTTGTAGCGGCGAAAAAAAGTGGCGGCGCGAAGACGCGTTCTAGTCGGGTGAAGCCAGCAGATCGGCCAGGGCGGCGCCCGGGTCGGCTTCGCGCATGAACGATTCGCCGATCAGAAAGGCGCCGAAACCGGCTTCGGTCAGGCGCGCCAGATCGGCCGGGGTGTGAATGCCGCTTTCGCTGACCACCACGCGGCCCGCGGGAATGGGTTCGCGCATGTCGATACTGGTATCGAGCGTGGTTTCGAAGGTGTGCAGATCACGGTTGTTGATGCCGAGAATGGTGCGTTCCGGCAGTTCCAGGGCTCGCTCGAGTTCTTCGCTGTCGTGCACTTCGGCGAGCACGTCCATGCCCAGTTCGAAGGCGCGCTCGGCCAGTTCGGTCATGAGTCCGGTGTCCAGGGCCGCCGCGATCAGCAGAATACAGTCCGCGCCCATGGCGCGGGCCTGATCGACCTGGATCGGGTCGATCATGAAATCCTTGCGTAGTACCGGCAGATCGCAGGCCTGGCGTGCCAGGGCGAGAAAATCGTTATCGCCCTGAAAGAAGTCGTGATCGGTGAGTACCGATAGACACGCCGCGCCACCGGCGGCATAGCGCTCGGCCAGCCAGGCCACGTCGAAATCCTCGCGAATCAGCCCCTTGCTGGGCGAGGCCTTCTTGATTTCGGCGATCACCGCGCGGGGTGATTTCGCACGCAAGGCATCGGCGAAACCGCGCGGTGCGAAGGCGCGTTCCACTGCCTCATCGAGCTCGGCCTGCGAGGTCTGTGCCTTGAAGGCATCGATCTCTTCGCGCTTGCGCACGAGGATGCGATCGAGAATCGTGGCGGTCGTACGAATGCTCATGAATCCACCATGCCGGCGCGGCCGGTCATCGTCTGGGTCAGTTCAGCCAGCGCGTTCATGCGCTCGCCAGCGGCACCGCTGAGCAGCACCTCGCGCGCCTTGGCCACACCGGCGGCGATATCCGGCGCGTTGCCAGCCACATACAGCGCGGCACCGGCGTTGAAGGCGACCATGTCGAGGGCGAGCCCGGCCTTGCCGGCCAGCACATCGCGCACGATCGCCAGGCTTTCATCGGCGGATTTGACGCGCAGGCCGTCCAGCGAGCCGCGTTCCAGGCCGACATCTTCCGGCGCGATCTTGTAGGTCGAGATCTGGCCGTCCTTGAGCTCGGCGACGCGGCTGGGGGCGTTGATCGACAACTCGTCGAGGCCGTCCTCGCCGTGCACGATCATCACGTGGCGGCTGCCCAGGCGTTGCAGCACTTCGGCCAGCGGTTCGCATAGATGGCCGTTGAACACGCCCATCACCTGATTGCGGGCGCCAGCCGGGTTAGTCAGCGGGCCGATGATATTGAAGATCGTGCGCACGCCCAGTTCACGGCGCGGGCCGACGGCATATTTCATCGCGCCGTGGTGGGCCGGGGCGAACATGAAACCCACGCCCAGCCGACGAATACATTCGGCGACCTGTTCCGGCGAGGTGTCGATGGCGACTCCTGCCGCCTCGAGCAGGTCCGAGCTGCCCGAGGAACTCGAGACCGAGCGATTGCCATGTTTGGCCACATGGCCGCCCGCTGCGGCCACGGCGAACGCGGCCGCCGTGGAGACGTTGAACAGCCCGGCCGCGTCGCCGCCGGTGCCGCAGGTATCGACCAGTTGATCGGCCAGGGCCGGATCGACCGGCACATCGGTAGCCAACTCGCGCATGACCGTCGTGGCGGCCGCGATCTCGGGCACGGTTTCGCCTTTCATGCGCATGGCGATGAGAAAGCCACCGATCTGGGCCGCCGTGGCCTGACCGGTCATGATCGCGGTCATCGCCTGGTGCATGCGCTCGGCCGACAGATCGCGGCCGGCGACGATGTGGTTCATCAATTCCTTGTCGATCACGGCGCGTCTCCCGTGGCGGGTCGGCCTTCGCCGCAGCGCTTGAGGAAGGTGCGCAGCATTTCGTGGCCGTGTTCGGACAGAATCGACTCGGGATGAAACTGCACGCCTTCGGCGCCGGTGGGCGTATGGATCAGGCCCATGATCTCGTCCATCTCGCCGTCTTCGGTTTCGGTCCAGGCGGTGATCTCGAAATCGTCCGGCAGACCCTCGCGGGCGACGATGAGCGAGTGATAGCGGGTCGCGGTCAGCGGATCGGCCAGGTTTTCGAACACGCCGCGGCCGGTATGACGGATCACCGAGGTCTTGCCGTGCATGACCTGGCGTGCCCGGATGACCTTGCCGCCATAGGCCTGGCCCAATGCCTGATGGCCCAGGCAGACGCCGAAGATCGGCAGTCGATGGGCCAGACGCTGGATCAGTTCGACGGAGACGCCGGCTTCGTCCGGCGTGCAGGGCCCGGGCGACACCACAATGCCGGCGGGCTTGAGCTCTTCGATATCCTCGACCGTGACCTGATCGTTGCGCACGACGTGCACTTCGGCCTCGAGCTCGCCGAGATACTGCACCAGGTTGTAGGTGAACGAGTCGTAATTATCGAGCATGAGAATCATGCGTCACCCCCGTTGTGTGGCGTGCTGGCCCGGGCACGCGTGCTCAGGCCGCGCTCGGCGATGGCCGCGGCCTTCATCACCGCCTTGGCCTTGTTCATGGTTTCTTCCCATTCGGCGTTGGGCTGCGAATCGGCCACGATGCCGCCCCCGGCCTGGACATGAATTTCGCCGTCCTTGAGCACGGCGGTCCGAATGGCGATGGCCAGATCCATGCTGCCATTGCCGGCCAGATAGCCTACGGCCCCGCCATAGACGCCGCGTTTGACCGGCTCGATTTCGTCGATGATTTCCATCGCCCGGATCTTGGGTGCGCCCGAAAGCGTGCCGGCGGGGAAGGCCGCGCGCAGCGCATCCATGGGGGTGAGATCGTCGCGCAGCTTGCCGGTGACGTTCGACACGATATGCATGACATGCGAATAGCGCTCGATGGCCATGCGTTCGGTCAGCTTCACGCTGCCCGGCTGCGATACGCGGCCGACATCATTACGCCCGAGATCGATGAGCATCAGATGCTCGGCGACTTCCTTGGGATCGTCGAGCAACTCCTGGGCAAGCGCTTCGTCTTCGGCCTCGGTGGCGCCGCGTTTGCGGGTACCGGCGATCGGGCGCACGGTGACCTCGCCGTCCATGGCGCGCACCAGAATCTCCGGCGAGGCGCCGACTACATGGTGATCGCCGAAGTTGAAGTAGTACATATAGGGCGACGGGTTCAGGCTGCGCAGCGCCCGATAGAGCGACATCGGCTCGGCATTGAACGGCGCCGACAGACGCTGGCTGGGCACCACCTGCATCACGTCGCCGGCCTGGGTGTAGTCGCGAATCAGGCGCACCGCGTCTTCATAGCCGGCCTGGGTCAGCCCGGACACGAAGCGGCTGTCGTCGAGCAGCTCGGCCGAGGTATCACCGGCTTTCGCGCGCGTCGTACTCGTGGTCAGCGGTTGTTCGAGCCGGTCGAGCAGGGCGTCGAGCCGTTTGGCCACGCGTTCGCGATCTTCGCTGTCGCCCTCGACGTGATGGGCCACGCAATAGAGCTTGCCCGAGAGATTGTCGAAGATGACCAGCTCTTCGGCGATCAGCAGCAGGATGTCCGGCAGGTCGAGCGGATCGTCCTTGCCGGCACCGCCCGCGGCCAGGCGCGGCTCGATATAACGAATGGTGTCGTAGCCGAAATAGCCCACCAGCCCGCCGGTCAGTCGCGGCAGCTCGGGCAGGCGTGGCAACGGCCGTGCATCGTTGAAGGCCTGAATCCAGGCCAGCGGATCGTCGGTTTCGATCTGTTCGAGAATCTCGTCGTCGCGTTCGTGAACCAGCGTATGGCCACGTACGCGAATACGCTCGGCACAGGGCAGGCCGATGATCGAATACCGGCCCCAGCGCTCGCCGCCCTGAACCGATTCCAGCAGGAACGAGTAGGGCGCGTCGGCGAGTTTGAGATAGGTCGAAAGCGGGGTGTCGAGATCGGCCAGGGCTTCGACCACCAGCGGCACGCGCGGGTGGTGGAGCGAATGGGCCGATTCGCGGGGGGAAGAAGACGAATTGTTCATGAAATCACTCGATCGAAAATCGCAACAAGCGCGCGCTTGAAAAACGGGGTATGCCCGCGCACAGCGCGCGACCGGGAACAGGCGTTTTTAGCCTCGCCAGTCGCCTTGCCGCCATCGCCACGCGGCATCGAATGCCCGGTTGGCGGTGTTTTTCGATCGATTCGATGTCATGTCTATCGCGGTTCGTCTGCGGCGCGTATGCGCGCTTTCGTAGGCCAATGCTGACGTATCTCGTGCGCGTTGCCAAGTCGTGCACCGCTGCGGCGCGATCGCAACGCCGGTTTGCCGGATTAAGTCCGCAGACGAACGCGAGGCGCGCCAATGCTGGCGCCTTGCATCGGTGCATTAGCGCCGCTTAATCCAACAAGGAACTCGACCCGCAAAGCCGAGCGGACGTACGGCTATGAACCGATGCCGGTGGCGGCTCTGTGTTGGCTTACGGCCTTCGGGTTAAGCGAACCTGCTCAAGGATCAGCGCTCGGCCAGCTCGGCCCGCATGTCGGCGATGACCTTGGCGTAATCGGGCTGGCCGAAGATGGCGGAGCCGGCCACGAAGGTATCGGCGCCGGCGTCGGCCACGCGCTTGATGTTGTCGGTCTTTATGCCGCCGTCGACTTCCAGGCGGATATCGCGGCCCGATGCGTCGATGATCTCGCGCGCTTCGGCGATCTTGCCGATGGCTTCCTCGATGAACTTCTGGCCGCCAAAGCCGGGGTTGACCGACATGATGAGCACGATATCGACCTTGTCGAGCACGTATTTCAGCCATTCCAGCGGGGTGGCCGGGTTGAACACCAGCCCCGTCTTGCAGCCGGCATCGCGGGCCAGCTGCAGGCTGCGATCGACATGTTCGCTGGCTTCCGGATGGAAGGTGATCGACGTGGCGCCGGCCTCGGCGAAGGCGCTGATCATGGCGTCGACGGGTTTGACCATCAGATGCACGTCGATCGGCACGTTCGGATGGGTGTTTTTCAAGCGTTTGGCCAGCGCCGCGCCCACCGGCGGGCCGAAGGTGAGATTCGGCACGTAGTGGTTGTCCATCACATCAAAATGAATCCAGTCGGCGCCGGCCTCGATCACGGCCTCGCATTCGTCACCGAGCGCGGCCAGATCGGCAGCAAGAATCGAAGGGGCGATAAGCGGCGCGCGCGTGGAACGGGGCATGGGTCAAAACCGTGGATCGAATAGCGGCGCTAGTTTACGCTTTGCGGATTGTCTGTGTCAGTGAGCTTGAATGAGCGTTCTTATCGCGTTGCACGCGCTTGCCGCCGTGATCTGGGTGGGCGGGCTGTTCTTTCTGGTGGGTATTCTGCGTCCGGCCGCCTCGTCGGTACCCCTGGCCGAACGCCTGCCGCTGCTGTCCACCGCGATGGGGCGTTTCTTTCTGTGGGTGTGGATCGCGATCATCGTGTTGCTGGTCACCGGTAACACCATGATTTTCATGCTCGGGGGCATGGGCGGCGTGCCGTTGTATATCCATCTCATGCAGGCGCTGGGCTGGGCCATGTTTTTGCTGTTCGGGCATATGTTCTTTTCGCCCTGGCGGCGGGTGCGCGTGGCGTTGTCGGCAGGCGCCCTGGCTGATGCCAGCCGCGCGATGGGCCAGCTGCGTCTGTTCGCCGCCATCAACCTGGCGATCGGCCTGATCGTGGTGGTGATCGCCACGGGCGGGCGCTACTGGGTCGGCTGAGGCCGGGTTTTCGCGGCCCGCGCTGATAGAATCGCGCGGGTCATCCATCGAACGCCGTCGCGGCCCAAGCGTCATGCCCGAAACCCTATTCGAATCCGATCTGCACAGCGTGCCGCTGCTCATGCGCGGCAAGGTGCGCGATGTCTATGCCGTGGGCGACGAGCATCTGCTGATCGTGGCCACGGATCGGCTGTCGGCCTTCGATGTCATCCTGCCCGACCCGATCCCCGGCAAGGGTGAGGTGCTCACGGCCGTTTCCAATTTCTGGTTCGACCGCTTCGCCGGCCATATCGCCAATCATCGTGCCGAGAGGCCGTTGACCGATGTCCTCACCGACGCCGAAATCGCCCAGGTCGGCACGCGGGCGATGCTGGTCAAGCGCCTCGATGCCTTGCCGGTGGAAGCCGTGGCCCGCGGTTATATCATCGGCTCCGGCTGGAAGGATTATCAGGCGACCGGCACGGTGTCCGGCATCGAGCTGCCGGCCGGTCTGGCGCAGGCACAACAGCTGCCCGAGCCGATCTTCACCCCGTCGACGAAGGCCGAGGCCGGCGCACACGACGAGGCGATCGATTTCGACGCGGTGGTGGCACTGATCGGTGCCGAGCGTGCTGCCGCGGTACGCGACGCGACCCTGTCGATCTATACGGACGCGGCGGCCTATGCCCGCGAGCGCGGCATCATCATCGCCGATACCAAGTTCGAGTTCGGTGTGGATGCCGCCGGTGAGCTCGTGCTCATCGACGAAGTGCTCACCCCGGATTCCTCACGCTTCTGGCCGGTATCCGAATACGCCACCGGCATGAGCCCGCCGAGCTTCGACAAGCAGTATGTGCGCGATTATCTGGAAACGCTGGACTGGGACAAGACCGCCCCGGGCCCGCGTCTGCCGCAGCAGGTGATCGACAATACGGCGGCCAAGTACCGCGAAGCCCAACAAAGGCTGACTGGGAGCTAGCCGCCGGCCGGCATTGGCGGCGTTCGGGCCGGTTTAAGCCGCGTCGGCGCGTTTGGCGTCGGCCGGCTTGGCCTTGGGCGCGTCGTTGGCGCTGGCCTGGCGGGTGAGTTCGCTATCGAGGATGCCGATGATGCGGTTGCGATCGATGCGCTGATCCTTGAGGGCGAGGAAATAGGCATAGCCCATCGCCCGCGTGTCGTTCTTGCCGGCGCGCTGTTGCAGGTCGGCGCCGTGGTCGATCATGAAGCGCAGCATCTTCGGGTCGTTGCGCTGGATGGCATAGAACAGCCCGGTGAGCTGCTCGCCGTCTTCACGCGGGTCGGCGGCATTGATATCCAGACCGTGGGCGAGATAGAAATCGGCACAGCCGTAAGGGTCGTCGAGGCGGGCTTCGCGTTCGAAGATATAGACCAGCCCGCCGGCGTCGCGCAGTTCGGGCACATCGGCCTCGCGCTCGGCGACCTGATCGAAGTCGCGCTCACAGAAACCGGGTTCCTGTGCCGGCTTTTCAGCCGAGGCCTGCGCTGTCTCGCTGTCTTTTGCGCCGGTCGCGGCAGCGTCATCCGTAACGAGCGCGGCCTGATCGGACTGCGCCTCGGCGCGATCGGCATCCGGGGTGAGATAGCCCGGCCCGCCGGCCAGCCAGAAGATGAGCAGGCCCAGAAAGATCGCAACGATAAGCGTGATGAAGAATATAGGTCTCACAGGCGTGTCCTCGGTGGCTGGAACGGCGGTGGCGGGTGTGGATCAGTCCTTTTGGTCGCCGAACAGGGCGTCGAGCTTGTCTTCGTATTCGTGATAGCCCAGATGCTCGTAAAGTTCACTGCGCGTCTGCATGCGATCGACCACGTGCTTCTGGGTGCCGTCGGCCCGAATCGCGCCATAGACATCGAGCGCGGCATTGGCCATCGCCCGCGAGGCCGATAGCGGGTACAACACCATGCCCACGCCCTGATCGCCCAGTTCGGTGGTGGTATAGAGTTCGGTCTGGCCGAATTCGGTGATATTGGCCAGTACCGGCACGCCCAGCTCGGTGAAGCGCTTGTACATGCTCAGGTCGGTCATCGCCTCGGCGAAGATGAAATCGGCACCGGCTTCCACACAGGCAGCAGCGCGCTCGACCGCCGAATCCAGGCCTTCCACGGCCAGCGCATCGGTACGCGCCATGATCAGCATTTCGTCGCGGGCATCGGCGGCTGCGGTCACGCGTTCGGCCATTTCTTCCTTGGAGACGATCGCCTTGCCGGGCCGATGCCCGCAACGCTTGGCGGCAACCTGATCCTCGATATGCACACAGGCCGCGCCCGCGCCTTCGAAGAGCTTGACGGTGCGCGCGATATTGAAGGCGCTGCCCCAGCCGGTATCGATATCCACCAGCAGTGGTACATCCGTGGCGTAGGTGATGCGGCGTACGTCTTCGAGTACGTCGTTCATGGTCGTCATGCCCAGATCCGGCAGGCCATAGGACCAGTTCGCGACGCCGCCGCCGGACAGATAGATCGCCTTGAAGCCGCTGTGTTCGGCCAGCATCGCCGAATAGGCATTGATCGCCCCCACGATCTGGAGCGGGTGTTCGGTTTCGAGCGCGGAAAGAAAGCGTTGGGCTGCGGACATGATCGTCTACGGGTCGGGTTGAATGGCGGGCATCAGCTTAACGCAAGGCGGCCCTCGCGCGGGGCACGATCCTGACGCGCGACTGGCGATTCGCGCCGCGCGAACAATGCGTACCCCGCGCACGCCGAGGCCTGCGCGAATGCCGCTTGGCCGGTTTCGACGCGCCGTAGATCAGCTCAACCAGCGCGTGGCGAACTTGATGAACCAGCGGGTGAAGCCCTTGTAGGGCGGCAGGAACAAAAAGCTCAAGGAGAAGCGTTCGCGCACCACCGCGCGTTCGTGGCTGAAGGCCTTGAAGCCGTAGTGGCCATGCGAATTGCCCAGCCCCGAGTTGTTGACCCCGCCGAAGGGCAGATTGGCGTGCAGAAACTGCACCATGGAATGATTCACACAGGAGCCGCCCGCGCTGGTGTTGGACAGCACCTTTTCGATGAAATCGTTGTCGCGCGCGAACACGTACAGCGCCAACGGTTTGGGCTTGGCGTTGATCTCGCCGATGATGCGATCGGTATCGGTGAAGGGGATGATCGGCAGCACCGGGCCGAAGATCTCTTCGTCGAGCACGCGCGCATCGCGATCGACATCGGTGAGCACGGTCGGGGCAATGAAATTGTCGTCGCTGGCCGGCACCCCGCCCATGGCCACTTGCGCGCCGCGCTCGGTGGCATCTTCGATCAGGCCCTTGACCCGGCCGTAGTGCTTGTCGTTGACGATACGGCAGTAGTCGCGATTGGATTGCATGTGCGACTGGTCGCCATAGAGCTTTTTCATGGCCTTGCCCATGGCCTCGATGAAGCTATCCACGATATCGGCATGGACATACATATAGTCCGGCGCGATACAGGTCTGGCCGTTGTTGGCGAACTTGCCCCAGGCCAGGTTCCTGGCGGCGTTGGCGATATCGGCGCTCTTGTCGACGATCACCGGCGATTTGCCGCCCAGCTCGAGCGTTACCGAGGTGAGGTTTTCGGCGGCTGCGCGCATCACGATCTTGCCGACCGCGGGCGAGCCGGTGAAAAAGATATGGTCGAAATGCAGGCCCAGCAGATGCTGCGAGGTCTGCACCGCGCCCTGAACCACCGCGACTTCATCCTCGTCGAAGATGTCGCTGACGATGTCATCCATGAGCTGGGCGCAATGCGGGGTCAGCTCCGAGGGTTTGAGAATGACCGTATTGCCGGCGGCCAGCGCCGATACCAGCGGCCCGAAGCTCAGGTTGAGCGGATAGTTCCAGGGCGAAATGATCAGGCACACGCCCTTGGGTTCGTTACGCACCTCGGCCGAGGTGCCGAACATCAGTAGCGTCGGGCGCTTGCGTTCGGGCTTCATCCAGCCCTTGAGATGGCGGATGGCGTGATTGGCTTCCATCACCACCGGCAGGATTTCGGTGATATCGACTTCCGGGGCCGGCTTGGCGAAGTCCGCGTGGCAGGCCTCGTAGATCTGTTCGGTGCGATCGAACATCGCCTGGCGCAGGCGCTTGATCTTGTCGATGCGCTCGGCCGCGGTCGAGGTGCGCAGGGACAGCGTCTTGACCTGCTGGGCCGCGAGCAGCCGCTCGGTACGATTGGCATCGGCCTCTTCGGGCGCGGTCGCGATGTGGTCTACGGCAGTACTCATGGTGGGTTCCTCCTGGCTCGACGTCGATCGCGTCGAAGTTATTCGCATGGCCCGATGGTATGTCAGTTTCGTGTCGAAGCGGCGAGCGGCGGTTATGAGGGCGTGGCCATATCCAGGCGTTGCGCGGCACGCTGGGCCAGTTCCGGTGCGCGGGCATGGGCCTGAAAGAAGATATGGGCGAGTACGCGCACCACGCGTCGATGATCCCGGGTGCTGCGATGGCCCAGCGGCAGCACGATGGCTTCGATCAGCGAAATGAACGCGCGTGCCATATCCCGTGTCGAGCCTTCCACCCCCAGCGCATCGGCGGCACGGGCCTCGTCGAGCACCTGTTCGATTGCGGCCACGGCCTCGGCTTCGAATGCCTGCTGCACGGTCGTGGCGGCATCGACGTCGGCCGTACTGGGCTTGAGCCAGTAACCGGCGATCCCCTCGGCCAGGCGCGGATCCTCGACCAGCTGCTCGAGGCCGGAAAACATCGCGAAGATCTGTTCCACCGGGTCGGTTTCATCAGCCACGGCGTCGAATACGTGGGCTTCGAAAATACCGATCAGCCGCTTCATGGCCTCGGCGTAGAGCGCCTGCTTGCTATCGAAATGCCAGTACAGGGCGGCTTTGGTCACCCCCGACTCCTTGGAAAGACGCGTCATCGAAACGCCGTCGTAGCCAAAACGACCGAACGCCCGAAACGCCGCCTCGCAAATGCGCTCGCGTGTTTCGCGTGGATCGCTGTCTGCCGGTCGTGCCATGGCTTGTTGTGATCGTCGAATAGAGCCCGACCGTAGCACAGGCTATTGACTAACCGGTCGTTTAATTATTAGTGTTACATCGTGCAATGTAATCAACCGATCGGTCGGGCGCAAATCCGTGCGCTCGATCGGCCCGATGTCGCGAACGCAAGGAGATCGCATGAATACAATGACAATGGCCGAAGCGCGGGCCCACGACCGCAAGCGCTGGCTCTGGCCCATGGGCTTCGGGATCATCATCATCGTGGCCGCGTTGGCACTGACCGGCTGGCTTACCGGCCAGACCTGGCTGATTTTTGCCGGGCCGATCGTGGTCTACGGCGTAGTGCCGGTGCTCGACCTGCTTATTGGCAAGGACAGCACCAACCCGCCCGAGCGCGTGCTCGACATCCTCGAAGACGACCCCTTTTACCGTTACTCGACCTATATCTACGTGGTCGTGCAGCTCATTCTCTTCGTTGCGGTGTGTGCCATCGTCGGCACCCAGGATCTAACCTTCTGGCAGTGGCTGGGTTTTGTGACCACCATCGGCATGCTCTCGGGTGTGTCGATAAATACTGCCCACGAGCTGGGTCACAAGAACACGGCCATCGAAAGCTGGCTGGCCAAAATCGCGCTCGCGCCAGTGGCCTATGGGCATTTCTATACCGAGCACAATCGTGGCCATCACAAGAACGTGGCCACACCGGAAGATCCGGCCAGTGCCCGCATGGGCGAGCCATTCTGGCGCTTTCTGCTGCGTACCGCCGGCGGTAGCGCGCGTTCCGCGCTCGAAATCGAGAAGCGGCGCATGGCGCGCAAGAACCGCAGCTTCTGGAGCGTACATAACGAGGTGCTGCAATCCTGGGCCATGACGGTCGTGCTCTGGGGCGCGATGATGCTGGCCTTCGGCATCGAGCTTTTGCCGTTTCTGATCGTGCAAGCCATTCTCGGCGCCTCGCTGCTGGAGGCGGTCAACTACGCCGAGCATTACGGCCTGCTGCGCAAGAAACTGGAAAGCGGTCGCTATGAGCGTTGTCAGCCGGAGCATTCCTGGAACAACGATCACATCGTGACCAATATCTTCCTGTTCCATCTGCAGCGCCATTCCGATCACCATGCGCATCCGACGCGGCGCTACCAGTCGCTTCGCCATTTTGACGAAGCGCCGCAGTTGCCCACCGGTTATGCCGGCATGATCGTGCTGGCCTACTTCCCGCCGCTCTGGTATCGCGTTATGGATAAGCGCGTGGTTGCCCACTACGATGGTGACTTGCGCCGGGCCAACCTGCAGCCGGAAAAACGCGAGCGCCTGCTGGCCAAGTATCCGCCGCCCGCCACGCCTGCTGATGTGTCTGCCTAGAGTGATCGCTGCGTAATCAACCAATCGCCGTCGTACGGTGGTTTTGGTAGCCTTGAGGTCCACCGAGCGGGTGCCGTGGCCACGGCACCCGAATTTGCTACAACGCAATAGTTCATAAAGGACGTTAGATGAAGAAATGGCAATGCATTGTCTGTGGTTTCGAGTACGACGAAGCCGAGGGCATGCCGGACGAGGGCATCGAACCGGGCACCAAGTGGGAAGACATTCCTGACGACTGGACCTGTCCTGACTGCGGCGCGCCCAAGGACGATTTCGAAATGATGGAAGTCGACTGATCGCGCCGATACGTCGTCACGCACGGGCCGCTCGCCGGCCCGCTATTTGATCGCAATCGAGAGCAGGCATGGATCCGATCATCATCGTCGGCACGGGGCTGGCCGGTTACGGTACCGCCCGCGAATTTCGCAAGCACGACAAGGAGCGTCCGCTGGTTCTGATCACCCGTGACGACGGCGCCAACTACTACAAGCCCGATCTGTCGGAAGCTCATGCCAAGGAAGCGGCGCCGGACGATCTGATCAAGAAAGACGCCGACGCCATGGCCGAAGAGCTGGACGCGACGATCCTGACCCACCGCCAGGTGGAATCCATCGATCGCGACAAGCGCCAGGTCGCGCTCAATGGCGACACGCTGACCTATCACAAGCTCGTGCTTGCCTTCGGCGCGGACCCGATCGTACTCAAGCTCGCCGGCGATGCCACCCAGTCGATCCACAAGGTCAACAACCTGTCCGACTACCGCAGCTTTCGTTCGAACCTGAGCGAGGCCAAGCATGTGGCGATTCTCGGCGCGGGGCTGATCGGCTGCGAATTCGCCAACGATCTGGTCAAGGCCGGCTACGAGGTTTCGATTGCCGACCCGGCCGACTGGCCGCTTTCGCAGCTGCTGCCCAAGGCCTGCGGTCAGGCGGTCGAATATGCGTTGACCCGGGCCGGCGTGCACTGGCATCTGGGCCATGCGGCCACCGGTGTGCATCACAGCAACAAGCATCTGCAGGTCGTGCTCGACAACGACGAAAGCATCCATGCCGATGCGGTGTTGTCAGCCGTCGGCCTGCGGGCGGGCATCGAGCTGGCCGAAAAGGCCGGCCTGAAGATCGACAAGGGCATCGTGGTCGATCGCACGCTGGTCACCAGCGATCCCAACATCTACGCGCTCGGCGACTGTGCCGAGGTTGATGGTCAATGGCGGCCCTATGTCGGCCCGCTCATGCAGTGCGCGCGTACGCTGGGCAAGACACTGGCCGGCGCCGACGGCGACACCCCGGGGCAGGTCAAATACCCGACGCTGCCGATCATCGTGAAAACCCATGTCTGCCCGGTGGTCGTGTTGCCGCCGGTCGAAAGCGGCGGCCAGTGGGAAATCGAAGGCGATATGCCCGATTTCGAAGCCCGCTGCATGAGCGAGGACGGCCGGCTCATCGGCTTTGCGCTCACCGGCGAAGCCACCAACAAGCGTCGCGACTACATCAAGGAAGCGCCGCCGCTGATGGCGTAGTCCGTGAGCGTCTGGCGTTCCACCGAGTCCTGACCGTCTTGTTCGCAGCGCACGAGATCGTGTTTCTTACGCATTTGTTCTGCCGCAAACCGACCGGCTAGCACGCGCTCAAGGCATCTCGCGAACGCGTGAACGGGGGGCGTATTTCAGCGCGGTATGTCGATCCAGGCGGCAAACCGAAGCGAGCCGGAATGCGTTTACCTGGCTAGGCGACGTGCCGGGCGTTGCCCTGTGCAACGGGCGACAGCCGCGCCCCCGCCAGTCGTGCGCCCTTGATATTGCCCGCCATGGGCCCGAGCTGAAGACTGGCCGGTCGCCCGAGCAGATGCAGGCCGGGCGCGGCTTCCAGGTCGTCGTTCATGAAGACATGCCCGTCGCGATCGCAGCGTAGATCGAAATTACGGATACAACGATCGAGCAGGCTGTTCTCGGCCGGCCATGGCTCGAAACCCGTGGCCAGAATCACGCGGTCGGCATCGAGTCGCCGGCCGTCGTCGAAAAGCAATCCGTGATCGTCACGGACTGCAACGCTGCCACGCCGCCATGCGATATCGCCGGCAGCCAGGGCGGCGGTGATCCGCGCGAAAACATCCGGTGGCAGGGTGCCGGGCTGGCGGGCTTCGGCGAGCAGGGCGGTGCGCTGTTCGACTGGCGTGTTGGCAAACGGGGTCAGGCAGCGCGGGCCGGCATAGCAGGGGTCGCTATCGAAATCGGCACGCCGCGGTGCCTCGCGTGTGACCCAGCAGACCGCGTGGCCGAGTCCGCGTAGACGCAGCGCGAGCTGGGCGCCGGTGATGCCGCCGCCGACGACCGCGATGCGCATGTCGGTGGATGTGTTGATATCGAAATCGCGGTCGTAAACATGTTCGCAGCGTATGGCCCACGCCGGGCGATACGGCGCGTTGGGCCCGAGTGCGAGCACCAGTCGTGCCGTGTCGTGCCGGGCACCGTCTGTCGTATGCACGCGCCAGCCGCGGCTCAGGCGTTCGATGCGCTCGGCGCGTGCGGCAATACGTGGTGGCTCGGCCAGTGCTTGGGCTGCGTGGGCTTCGAACAAGGCACGCGAGGGGCGCCGGTAATAGCCCAGTTCGTTGGCGCCGTCGAAACCGTGTTCGGCCGCGAACACGCGTAGCGAATCGGCGCGCTGGCCCAGATGGTGTGCGTTCGACGAGCGCAGGTAGGTCATGCCGCAGGCGTCGGCACGGCGCCGCCAGGCGGCGAGCGCGGGGCGGTCGTCGATCACGGCGAGCCGTGCGCGCGGCGCGGCCGCCGCAATCGATTGTGCGACGAAGCTGCCGTGCAGGCCGCCGCCGACGATCAGCCAGTCGTACATGCCAGCGCTGGCGATACGTCTTAGCCGAGCTTGCGCAGCTGGCGGGCGGTCAGCAGCCAGCGCAGCGTGCCGGTGCCGCCGTCCGGCGGGCCGGGAAATTCCAGCAGGGCGGCGCCGGCTTTCTTGAACGCCATCAAACGATCGCGCCGGCGGGTCAGGCTCCAGGACACCCAGGTGGCCAGATCCGGCTCGTGGCCGACCAGTACCAGGCGGCGATCGCCGAAGTGCGTGTGCAGGTATTCGTCGAGTGCGGCCATATCCACCGGCGGAGCGAGCACATCGGCTTCCTCGATGGTGGGGTCGTCCAGATAACCGGCCAGAATTTCGGCGGTTTGAACGGCCCGCACCAGCGGGCTGGTGACGATATCGTCCACGGCCAGTTCGTTGAGCGTGGCGCGCAGGCCGGCTGCGGCGGCTCGCGTACGGCGCGTGCCCTCCGGTGTGAGGGGGCGCTCTTCATCCGACAGACCCAGGTCGTGGGCCTTCTCGGCGTCGAGCGCAATACCGTGGCGAATGACGATGATATCCATGGCGCTATTGTCCCCTGTGAATGCTTGCACTGCCACCGCGCGATGGCTGTTTGCTCGGGTCGAAGCTATCGAAAATCGCGGAGCCGCTAAAAATTTTTATCGTCATTATTTTCATGAATCGTTTCGCCTTCCGGTATCGGTAAAAACGCTTGTACGCCAAGTCTTTTACAGATCGTCCACGAGATCTGTAGAAATTTTGCATGCGCTGGGCGCCCACGCCGGTGCGCGAGGCTACGACCCAAGTATGTCGTCGGCTGGCCAGCCGATGATCATCCCCGCGAGGCCTTGCGGGACACGCGATTGCGCCGTTTTCACCCCAGTTTATCCACAGTGTTGTCCACGCCTTGTTCACCGCAGCACCACAACATATAGTTCTGTTGGTGGCGAAAAGGGGTGCTTGACCACAGTATCTAGTGGGGTAGAGTTCGCCGACAAGACGTTGTCCCCAGCGCGGCACGGCGTCTACCGGTTTCGTTTTAGCGCGGCGTCGTTCTTCCGGCGCGGTGTATTTCAAGAGGCATAGCCATGGAGCAAACACAGGTTTCCGATCGCGCGAATGCGCGCAGCGAACAGCCGGCATCGGCCGATTCGTACGGCGCCAGCATCGAGGCGACGGCGCCGGGCAGCTACAAGGTCATCCGTCGCAATGGCAAGGTCACCCCGTTCGATGCCTCCAAGATCGAGCTGGCCGTGACCAAGGCCTTTATCGATGTCGAAGGTCAGCAGGGCGCGGCGTCGTCGCGTATCCGTGAAACCGTCAAGCAGATCACCGAACAGGTGGTGCAGGGCGTGACCCGCAGCCTGCCGGGCGGCGGCGCGGTGCATATCGAGGATATTCAGGACTATGTCGAACTCGCGCTCATGCGCAGCGGCGAGCACAAGGTGGCCCGCTCCTACGTGCTGTATCGCGAAGAGCGTGCCCACGAGCGTGCCGCCAAGCTGGCCGAAAAGGGCGCCGAAGCCGGCGAGCCGGCCCAGGCTGCCGATATCAACGTCGCTTTCAAGGATGGCACCACCCGCCCGCTGGACCGCGATCGCCTGACCCGCGTGATCGACGAAGCCTGTGCCGGCATCGACGGCGTCGCCGCCGAGCAGGTCCTCAAGGACACCCTCAAGAACGCGTTTGATGGCATCTCCGAAGACGAGCTGTCCACAGCACTCGTGCTGTCGGCCCGCCAGCGCCTGGAAGCCGAGCCGAACTACGGCATGGTTGCCGCGCGCTTGCTCATGGACAAGATTCGTCACGAAGGCCTGACCTTCCTTGCCGACGGCGCCGTGGAATACGCCACGCATGCCGAGATGCGCGAGCGCTATCCGTCCTACTTCAAGGATTTCATCGCCGCCGGCGTCGAACACGAACTGATCGATCCGCAGCTCGGCGAATACGATCTGGACCGTCTGGGCCAGGCCCTGATTGCCGATCGCGATCTGTCGTTCACCTATCTGGGCCTGCAGACGCTTTACGACCGCTACTTCATCCATCACGAATCCATGCGCTTCGAACTGCCGCAGGCGTTCTACATGCGCGTGGCGATGGGCCTGGCGATCAACGAGATCGAGCGCGAAGAAAAAGCCATCGAGTTCTACAAGCTGCTCTCGAGCTTCGACTTCATGTCCTCCACGCCGACGCTGTTCAACTCCGGCACGCTGCGCCCGCAGCTGTCGAGCTGCTACCTGACCAGCGTCTCGGACGACCTGCACGGCATTTATGGCGCGGTACAGGACAACGCCATGCTGTCCAAGTTTGCCGGCGGTCTCGGCAACGATTGGACGCCGGTGCGTGCCATGGGTGCCCATATCAAGGGCACGAACGGCAAGAGCCAGGGCGTGGTCCCGTTCCTGAAGGTGGTCAACGACACCGCCGTGGCCGTGAACCAGGGCGGCAAGCGCAAGGGCGCGGTCTGTGCCTATCTGGAAACCTGGCACAAGGACATCGAGGAATTCCTCGACCTGCGCAAGAATACCGGCGACGACCGTCGTCGCTGCCACGACATGAACACCGCGAACTGGATCCCGGATCTTTTCGTCAAGCGTGTGCTCAACGACGAGCCGTGGACGCTGTTCTCGCCCAACGATGTGCCCGACCTGCACGACCTCACCGGCAAGGCGTTCGAAGAAGCCTATGTGGGCTACGAAGCGAAGGCGGCCCGCGGCGAGATCAAGAACTACAAGACGCTCTCGGCCGTGAACCTGTGGCGCAAGATGCTCAGCCTGCTGTTCGAAACGGGCCACCCCTGGTTCACCTTCAAGGACCCGTGCAACCTGCGCAGCCCGCAGCAGCACAAGGGCGTGGTGCATTCGTCCAACCTGTGCACCGAGATCACGCTCAACACCTCGCCGGGCAAGGAAATCGCGGTCTGCAACCTGGGCTCGGTGAACCTGCCGCAGCACATTGAAAACGGCGAACTGAACGTGGCCAAGCTGGAAGCCACCATCAACACCGCCATGCGCATGCTCGATAACGTCATCGAGTACAACTACTACAGCGTGAAGACCGCGCGTGACTCCAACCTGCGTCACCGCCCGGTCGGCATGGGCCTGATGGGCTTTCAGGACGCGCTTTACAAGCTCAAGCTGCCCTACGAATCCAGCGACGCGGTGGAATTCGCCGATCGCTCGATGGAGCAGATCAGCTATCTCGCCATCAAGGCTTCGACCAACCTGGCCGAAGAGCGCGGCGCCTACAGCTCCTTCAAGGGCAGCCTGTGGGACCAGGGCATCCTGCCGATCGACTCGATCAAGATCCTGCGTGAAAACCGCGGCGAAGAATATCTGGATCAGGACGAAGGCCAGACGCTGGATTGGGACACCCTGCGCGAGCGCGTGCAGCGTGTGGGCATGCGTAACTCCAACTGCATGGCCATCGCGCCCACCGCGACCATCGCCAACATCACCGGCGTGAGCCAGTCCATCGAGCCGACGTACCAGAACCTGTACGTCAAATCGAACCTGTCGGGCGAGTTCACCGTGGCCAACCCCTACCTCGTGGAAGACCTCAAGGCGCTCGGCCTGTGGGACGAGGTCATGGCCAACGATCTCAAGTATTACGACGGCAGCGTGCAGGGCATCGACCGCATTCCGGACGACCTGAAAGTGCTCTACAAATGCGCTTTCGAGATCGACCCGCGCTGGCTGGTAGAAGCCGGTTCGCGCCGCCAGAAATGGCTGGATCAGGCCCAGAGCCTGAACCTGTACATGGCCGAACCCTCGGGCCGCAAACTGGACGAACTCTACAAGTTCGCTTGGAAGAAAGGCCTGAAGACCACCTACTACCTGCGCTCCACCAGCGCCACGCATACCGAGAAGTCGACGATCACCGATCATCGCCTGAACGCGGTCGGCAACGGCGGCCAAGGCAGTGGCAAAGGCTCCGGCGGCGGTACTGGCGCCGGCGGCTCGGTGTCCGGCGGTGCGTCGAGCAACGGCGGCGGTCAGACGGTCAACGCAGCGTCCAACGGCGCGAGCGCGACCGAAGCGCCCAAGGCCCGGCCCACGGCATCGGCCGTGGCACCGGCGCCGGAAGGCAAGCCGACCGCGCCCATGGCCTGTGCCATCGACGACCCGGACTGCGAGGCCTGTCAGTAGGCTTTAGCCATGAGCACGCCGTGTTTTCGTTACCAATGGGATGCTGCAAAAGCGCGTTCCAACCGACGAAAACACGGCGTGAGCTTCGATGTCGCCGCCGGTGTGTTCCGTGATCCGCTGGCTTTGACGATTGCCGATCCGGCGCACAGCGAGACTGAAGAGCGTTGGATTACACTCGTGGTGGTGCCGGAAACAGGCCTGCTGGTTGTGGTTCATACCTTGGCCGAGTGGAGTGAAAACGAGATCGATATACGGATCATTTCGGCTCGGCGTGTCAGCACACGGGAACAACGCGACTACGAAGGTGGCGACCTATGAAAGACGAATACGATTTTTCACAAGGCGAACGCGGCAAATTCTATCGGCCCAACGCCTCGCACAATATTCCGTTGTATCTCGACAGCGATGTCATGGAGTTTTTGGCGAAACGCTCGCGCGATCAAGGCATTGAGCCGCGCGAGCTAGCCAATCAAATGCTCAAGAAAGACATCGAGATCGTGCAGGCGGCGGAAAGAACGTCCAAATAACGCGCGTAACAACGCAACAGAACACCGCTTTTTAACGAAGCACAGCAAAAGGAAAGCCACCATGCTCGACTTCGAAGACACTCCCCGCCAAGGCACGCCCGAGCACAAGCCGGGCAGCACGGCCAACCCGAACCCGGCCGGCAACGCGCCCGATCCGTACGCGCTGGACAAGGAAGAAGCGCCGGCCAGCCATGAAGGCGAGCACGCCGAAGCCGTTACCGGCCTGGAACAGGTCGAACTCGGCGCCGGCCGTGTCTCCGTCGATGAAAAGCGCATCATCAACTGCCGCGCCGACGTCAACCAGCTCGTACCCTTCAAGTACACCTGGGCCTGGGAGAAGTACCTCAACGCCTGCGCCAACCACTGGATGCCGCAGGAAGTGAGCATGTCCGCCGACATCGCCATGTGGCAGGACCCGGACGCCCTCACCGAAGACGAGCGTCTTATCTTGAAGCGCGGCTTCGGCTTCTTTGCCTCCAGCGAATCGCTGGTCGCCAACAACATCGTGCTGGGTGTCTACAAGCACCTCACCAACCCCGAATGCCGCCAGTACCTGCTGCGCCAGGCCTTCGAGGAAGCCGTGCACGGGCACACCTTCCAGTACATCGTGGAAAGCCTCAACCTCGACGAGGGCGAGATCTTCAACATGTACCGCGAGCTGCCCAGCGTGCACAACAAGGCCGCCTGGGCCATGCAGTACACCCAGAGCCTGAACGACCCCAACTTCCAGACCGGCACCCACGAAAACGACCAGATTTTCCTGCGTGACCTGATCGCCTTCTACGTGATCTTCGAAGGCATCTGGTTCTATGCCGGCTTCGTGCAGTATCTGAGCTTCGGACGTCGCAACAAGATGACCGGCACCGCCGAGCAGATGCAATACATCATGCGCGACGAGTCCATGCACCTGAACTTCGGCATCGACGTGATCAACCAGATCAAGATCGAAAACCCGAACCTCTGGACGCAGGAATTCCAGGACGAAGCCCGTCGCATGATCGACGAAGCCATGCACCTGGAAATCGAATACGCCCACGACACGATGCCCCGCGGCGTGCTCGGCCTGAACGCCAGCATGTTCGACGAATACATGAAGTTCATCGCCAACCGCCGCTGCTCGCAGATCGGCCTGGCCGAGCTATACCCCGGCGCGGAAAACCCGTTCCCGTGGATGAGCGAGATGATGGACCTCAAGAAGGAAAAGAACTTCTTCGAGACTCGGGTGATTGAGTATCAGTCGGGTGGGGCGCTTAGCTGGGACTAAGCAGCGATGCGATTCGAGTGGGACGAGGCCAAGAACAACGCCAACCGGCGTAAACATGGCCTCAGCTTCGAAACCGCCTGTCGCGTTTTTGAAGACCCACTCGTCCTAAGCCAACCCGAACGTGTGGTCGACGGCGAGCAACGCTGGCAGACGATGGGCGAAGTCGCCGGCGTTGCGCTTATTCTGGTTGCCCACACCGTTCGTGAGGGGCAAGATGATGAGGTCATTCGCATCATCTCAGCGCGACGCGCAACACGCCATGAGCGAAAGCAATACCAACAAGCCTAATCCTGGCGACCGAGCACTTAATCGATTGGCCGCCATGTCGGACGACGATATCGATACGTCGGATATTCCCGAGGTGAGAGACTGGAGCCGTGCCGAGCGCGGCAAATTCTTTCGGCCCGGAGCGGCTGATAATGTGCCGTTGTATCTCGATTCCGAAGTGACAGCGTTTCTCAGGGAGCGTGCGGCCACGCTAGGCATTCCGTTGCGTGATTTGGCGAACGAAATGCTTAAGAAAGATATTGAGCTGGTCCATTCTGTTGAGTCCAAGTCCTAGTTATGCACGATGCAAGACCTGACGCCGAATCACGATGGATCTGAAGAAGGAGAAGAACTTTTTTGAGACTCGGGTGATTGAGTATCAGTCGGGTGGGGCGTTGAGCTGGGACTAGAAAATTTTAAAGCGGGCATTAGCCCGCTTTTTTTAGGCTTTGATATATTGATGTTAAAACCGTGGCTGTTAGAGCGAATCAAACGTGGCGAAGCCGTCTTATTTCTAGGTGCTGGCTCCACTTTTGGAGCTACTTCAAGCACTGGGGAAAGCCCGTTATCTGGCGATGCTCTGAAAGACCAGATATGTGACGAATTTCTGGGCGGCAGACTAAAGAATAAAAGCCTCGCAAAAGTCGCTGAGCTCGCAAAAAATGAGAGCAGTCTATTAGATGTTCAAAACTTTGTCGCAGCGAAGTTTTCCGCGCTTCGACCTTCAGAATTTCATAAAAAAGTTGCAAGCTTTCCCTGGAAAGGAATTGTCACGACCAACTACGATTTGGTAATAGAACGGGCATATCAAAATTCCACACCCAAGCCTGTCCAAGACCTGTTCCCTATCGTGAGAGGAGGCGAAAATTTTTCGGAGATAGTCCGAAATCCCAGAGCGTTGCCTTATCTAAAGCTGCACGGCTGCATAAGCGTGGCCAACGACGAACGGCTTCCACTCATTCTCGCGGAGGAAGAGTACGCTAAATATAAGAAATATAGAGAGCGGCTGTTTACTCATCTCAATGAATGGGCGAAAGACTACACCATAGTTTTTTGCGGTTACGACATCGCTGACCCGCACATACAACAAATACTATTCGACATTGGTGATTCATCTGTAGAAAGAAAACAATACATCTACGTACCCCTGATCTTGACGAAATAGAAGAAAGTTATTGGCAATCACGTCGCGTCACCCCGGTAACTGCTAAATTTTCAGAATTTATCGCATATTTAGACACTGAAATACCCCGGGAGCAGCGTCTGCTAGCTAGTCTTTTAACAAACACTCAAGGTTCGCTAAATCGATGGGTTGTAGC
This sequence comes from Salinisphaera sp. T5B8, assembly GCF_040361255.1. Lineage (NCBI taxonomy): Bacteria > Pseudomonadati > Pseudomonadota > Gammaproteobacteria > Salinisphaerales > Salinisphaeraceae > Salinisphaera > Salinisphaera sp. T5B8. Next base: position 99,776 of record NZ_APNG01000003.1, read on the forward strand.
CGGTACGCCTTCGGCACAGCTTGAAGCTGAACTGGCGAATAATTTGGTGTTGGTCGACGCTGATATGGCGGCCGTCGGAATTATTCCGGCTGACTTTTATGCGGGTCAAGGCAATAATTGGAGCGCCATTGCAGGTAACTTAGACATAAAGAGGAGAATTACAGAGGATATTCTGATTAATATCCTCCTCCAACAAGCGGGGGACCAGGACTCTAGGGTCTTTCTTCTAAAGGGACACGCTGGAAGCGGGAAATCAGTCACCTTGAAAAGGTTTGCTTGGGAGCTCTCCCAAAAGCTTAATCAGTTAGTTATTTACGTACCAGCTGAAGGGCGCTTGACGCGTGATGTAGCCAGAGAGCTCTATGATTTGACCAAACAGCGTGTCACCTACGTATTCGATGATGCGATGAGGCGTAGCACCGATATTGCAGCAGTATCGAAAGCAGCGAGAACCGAAAAGCTCCCAGTGACAGTTGTGATGGCCGCCCGGACCAACGAATGGAATATCGGGAGTGGCGAGCTTGAATCGCTGGTTGATAACGAGTACGAGTTAAGAGACCTTAATCCGTCTGAGGTCTCCGAGCTATTGGCGAAGCTCGAAGAACATGACTGTCTTGGGCACTTGAAAGACGTGCCGGACGAAAAGCGTAGAGAATTCTTTGTGCTTACTGCAGAGTACCAGCTTTTAGTGGCGCTGCACGAAGCTACAATGGGTCGCCCGTTCGAAGATATCGTCTTAGACGAATTCAGAAATGTTCGTCCAGAAGGTGCTAAAGCTCTCTATTTGGATGTTTGTACTTTGCACCGTTTTGATGTCGGTCTTAGGGCTGGCTTGCTTTCGAGAATCTCGGGTATATCGATTGAGAGGTTTGAGAAGGATTTTTTCAAGCCGCTGGAGCATCTTGTCTCCACATACTTTGATTCGTCATCGAGAGATTACGCTTATAGGTCGCGTCACCCGGTTATAGCGGATGTGATATTCAAGAATTTATTTGAGACTCAAGCCGATCGGGCGACGCAAATCGAACGAGTCATCAGTTTTATGAACGTGGACTACGAATCAGATTCGCGCGCGTTTGAGCAGATGATACGCGGGAAACACTTAGCGACGCTTTTCTCTGATCGCCAATTCGCTGACCGGATATTTTCAGCCGCTATGGACAGCTCTGCTAATCTTTCCCACGTTGAGCACCAGCGAGCAGTTTTTGAACTGAACCATGTCGCCGGGAATTTGGATGCCGCTTTATCAGCTATCGAGCGCGCTTTAAGCGCTGGTTCAGGGTCGCAGTTTTCGATACTTCATACAAAAGCTCTCGTCCTCCGAAAGAAGGCGCTAAACGCCTCGGAAGGATTAGGAAAAGATGCTTTTAGACAGGAGGCGAGAAGGATATTAGAGCGCCAAGCGAAGACGTCTCATACGTCACATGCATTACACTCCATTGGTCAACTTTTAATTGACGAGCTTCGTGAAGCGCTGATAAAGGTAGAAGACCCGAATTCGGCGCTTGTTGATCGGGCCGTGGCCTCGTTATCGAAGCAGTTGGAAAAAGTGGTTAGCGACGGCCACAGTAAATTTCCGGCAGACTCCCACATGCTCACTTTAGAAGCGTCTTTCGCTCAATTGCTAGAGCAAGAACCAAGATTTATAACTGCTTTAGAAAATGCGTTTGCGCACAGTCCGGGCGATGGTTTGATAGCTGTCAGGCTTGCTAAAGCTCAAGTCAAAGCTGGCGTACCAGCTGACGCATTATCAACTTTGGCTCAATGCATTGAAAGAAATCCAGCCGATAAGCGCGCGCGCTACGAATACGCGAGGCAGCTAATTCGCACTAAGCAGCCTGACAATAAAGCCGTCATACGTCACCTGCGGGCAAGTTTCTCCGAAGGTGATACTAATTATGCAGCGCAATTCTGGTGTGCTCGCCATTACTTTCTCTATGATGATCGCTCGCGTGCAAAAGAATTGTTTCAAAAGCTAGAAAAGGCACGCGTTCCGCCGGCTGTCCGAAATCGCGTGCAAGGTTTCGCTAGGAATTATTCGGGCGAGCTCGAGAGTTTTGTCGGTCATATTTCGCGGCTAGAGGATGGCTTCTGTTTTATTCAACTGGAAACCATTCAAGAGTCGGTTTTCGCTCATTACACACAATTTAGCGGTGATCAGTGGGGTAAACTCAGAGTTGGAAACGAAGTCAGTTGTTATCTTGGATTTAGTTTTAGAGGTCCTGTCGCGACCGAAGTCCGAGCAAATTAGCTGTCAACGACCATCCCCTGCTATTGAGTAGCAGCCCGATCTAGCAAGCAGCCGGCGGAGCGCCGGGGTCAGGTTGAGCTAGCCCGGCTCCCACGGACAAGTACATCAAGCCACAGCTTGATGCGACTCTTCCACTTCTAGCGGTGTTCGATACCCCAGCGTCTGATGGAGCCGCTGGCATAGCGAGTGGCGGGGTCTAGCGAGTGGCGGGGTCATAGCGAGTGGCGGGGTCATAGCGAGTGGCGGGGTCATAGCGAGTGGCGGGGTCAGGTCTTGCATCGTGCATCTGGGTGGTTAAACTCAGCGTCAACCCGCAACAGTAAGCCCGCTATGGCCCGTCCGACCATACCCCGGTTTCAGTAGCGTTTCGATCCAGAGTCCCAGGGTTTAAATGGCCGCCTCTGCGGCCATTTGCGCAGCGTAGTCAGCGGGCGTCAGCCCGCTGAGTTCTTTCTTCGGTCGTTCTTCGTTGTACTCCCGATGCCAGCCTCGGATGATCGTAGTGGCGTGAGCGAGGCTCACGCGGAGCGCCGGGGTCAGGTCTTGCATTGTGCATTTTGAGTGCCGGCCTGTTAACTTGGATGCAAGAGCAAACTGACCGGCGCAGTTATGAATCCCTACGCGTTTCTCTTTGGGTTGGTGCCGTTAGTGGCGTTCGCGCCCATGCTTGTAGCGGCTTGGGTTAGAGACCGATATACGGAACGAACGATAAGACAGCGAGGATTGAAGCATCCTTTTACGCGCGGTCTGCGTCGGCCGCCTGGCTATTCTCTTTCTGTTCAGATCCCCGAGCTTCAGATGGAAGCCGTATCGAGGATGTTCTTTGCGGTCGTAATCGGTACCACGATCACGGTGGTTGCACCCATAGCGCTTGGTATTTTCGGGGTGCCGGGCTGGGTCGGGATATTAGTCGGCATCGCTGGTGCTTTCGGTTGGGGATGCGTTGAGGCGGGCCGCTTCATTCGGCTACTTGCGCTCATCCGCCGCAAGCGATTGGGTTGGGAAGGCGAGCTTGCGACAGGCGAACAACTTAATCAGCTTTATGCCCATGGCTACGATATTTTTCATGATCTTGATGGCGGGCGTTTCAATATCGATCACGTAGCCGTTGGGCCCGCGGGCGTTTTCGCGATCGAGACCAAGGCACGGGTTAAAAGCCAAGGCGTCGAGAAAGAAGAGTATTGGCGCGCGGATTTTGACGGGCGGCAGATCGACTTCGCCGGTTATCGGACCGCCGCTCCGCTTAAACAGGCGCAACGGAACGCGGAATGGCTTAGCCGCCAACTTACGTCAGCTATAGGAGAGGCGGTAGCCGTGCAGCCCGTAGTGGCGTTACCAGGGTGGTACGTCAACCGGTCCGGAAAATCGGATATTCGTGTTGTTAACCCAATCGAATTCGGGAAGATGATCCGCGGCTCGCGCGCGAGGCCTTTAGATTCGTCGATGATTCAACGAATCGCGCATCAGCTCGACGCGTTATGTCGTGACGTAGCTAAGGACAAGCAGGTGGTTCGGTAGGCCTCTAGCTTGCATGAACGCCTAAGGAGCATTCACGGATGGCCCGACCGCTACGCTTGGAATTCGCCGGCGCGCTCTATCACGTCACCGCCCGCGGCGATCGCAAGGAAGCGATCTACGAGGACGATGAAGATCGTGAGGCGTTTCTCGGTGTGCTTGCCGATGTGGCTGATCGCTTCAACTGGCTGGTGCACGCCTACTGCGAGATGACTAACCACTATCACCTGCTGATCGAAACGCCGGACGGCAATCTGTCGAAGGGTATGCGGCAGCTGAATGGGGTGTATACGCAGTACAGCAACCGCCGACATGGCCGTGTGGGCCATCTGTTTCAGGGGCGTTATAAGGCGATTCTCGTGCAGAAGGAATCGTATTTGCTGGAAGTGGCGCGTTATATCGTGCTCAACCCGGTTCGGGCTCAGATGGTACGCAGTGCGGGCGACTGGCCGTGGAGCAGTTATCGCGCCACTGCGGGGCGTGCGGGCGTGCCACGTTTTTTGACGACGGATTGGATTCTGTCAGCGTTTGGCGATCGTCTAAAAGAATCGCAGCTTGCCTATCGAGGGTTTGTAAGTGAGGGGCGTGGTCAGCCGGCGCCGTGGGCTGATTTAGCCAACCAGGTGCTGTTGGGCGACGATGCGTTCGTTGAAGACATGCGTTCCAAGCTCGAACAATCGAACCGAACGCTAGCCGAGGTGCCACGTGCACAGCGCCTCGGTCGTGCCAAGCCCTTGGCTGACTATGCTGCCCAGAGCTATACGCGGAACGATGCGATCGTTGCGGCCTTCAGATCCGGTGGTTACAGCATGGCCGAGATTGGGGCGTATTTCGGCGTGCATTATTCGACGGTGAGCCGCGTCGTTCGTGCAGCTGAACGCGTATCGTAACTGAACGAGTTGTCGAGGATTTCCCAATAGAGGCTTCAAGTACGTAGCAGCTGCAAGCGGCTAGCACTTGGGCGTGTCGCGTTTTTTACGATAGGAAGTCTTCCAGGCACCTGGTGCGAGATCAGCGCATTAAGGGGTGGCGATGCCTAGCGCGTGGGCAGGGACGGATCGTGTTCTGACAAATGATTAATCGTGGCGCGAAGCGGAGATAGCCATATAGCTGAAAAAGCCGCCAACCGCGATAACGAGCAAGCCCATGAAAATGTCCATCGCTATAAATCCTCGAGTTGATCGATGCGGCGTTCGATTTGCTGGTGTAATCCGCGAATTCCTGCTGCAAAAGATACCAACGCCACGACACCGCCGACCAACACAGGCCATGGGGCCACATCAAAATGGCTCAGTAGCCAGCCGACCAGGCTGATCGTCAATGCCGCAAGTATCCCGAGCCAGAACTTGAGATACGCAATCTGTTCGCGAACGCGCTCGCTTTTCGACATGAATCGATGATACCTGCTTCGTCTCGGTCGATCATCTCGTGCCAGTAAGTAGCCAAACTGCATTTCAAAATGCCATGCGCTACACATGGGCCGTTGTGGCCCAAGCCCCTGCACGCCGAAAGGACGAGGTCACTTCGACCTATTTCGCAGTCATCTACGTCGCGATATTGCTGCCGGTGGTCGGCCTGGGCGCTACTGCTATGTTGGCCGCCCGAACCGACGGGCAGCCTGCGCGGCAACACGCGGTTCGCTACGTCGTTAAGGTGGCGTGTTTACACGACTACCTTGGCTGGCGGAGCGCCGCCGGCCCTCAGCCCCAGATACGCTTCGAAGCGATCGCGGCGCCTTCGGTCAGCGAGCCGAGCTTGGCCCAGGCCACATCCGGTGCCACGAATTCATAGCTGGCGAAGGTGCCGAAACCACAGTCCGTGCCGGCGATGACGCGCTCGCGATCGCCCACGGCGTCCACCGCAGCACAGATACGGTTGGCGACGACCTGCGGGTGTTCGAGGTAGTTGGTGGTTACGTCGATCACGCCCGGCAGCAGCAGCATGCCCGCCGGTAGCGGATGCTGCTTGAAGGCGACGGTTTCGTGTTCGTGGCGGGGATTGCCGAGCGGGATGCTCAACGCGCCCACGTTGGCGCGATAGAGAATCGGCAACAATTCGTCGACCGGCACGTCGTCCTGGTGCGGGCCCTGCCAGTTGCCCCAGCACACGTGCAGGCGCACCTTCTCGGGCGGGATGTCCGCCAGCGCGAGGTTGATCGCTTCTACATGCAGTTCGACGCGTTCGAGGAAGGTGCCGAGCGGCGCGTCGCCAAACATCACCACGCGTTCCATGGCCAGGTCCGGTGCATCGAGCTGCAGCAGGTGGCCGCAGGCGACGATGGCGTCGTATTCCTTTTTCATCTCTTTAGCGACGGCGAGCACGTAGTCGCGATCGGTGCGATACGCCGGGTTGTGCTCGCCGCGCAGCATGGTGGTGGTCACCACGCCGGGGGACGCCGCCGTCATGAAGGTTTCGGCCGGTTTCGGATGATTGGCCAGGCCGCGCTCGAAGGCATCCAGCTCGGCGGTGACACCCGCCAGCGAGTCCTCGTAGTGGACGGCCTGCTGGGCTTCGGCCGTATCCCACACCCGGGCCAGATCCTCGGCCACGCCGATCTGGCGCGCCATATGGTCGGCATAGCCGGGAAAGCGCTGCATATCGAGCACGGTCTTGCGCCGCTGCTCGCCGCCGAAGCCGCTCATGCGTTCGACCACGTAAGTGGAAAAACCGACGCGCGGCGCTTCGCCGTCGTTGATGACATCCAGTCCGGCATCGATCTGACCCTTGACCGCCCGGGCCACGCCGTCGTCGATATGGCGTGCCAAGGCATTGGCGTCGACCGGCTTGCCTTTTTCCTGCTTGACCAGCAGTTCCGACAGCTCGCGCGGACGCGGCAGGCTGCCGGTATGGGTAGTCAAGATTCGATCGCGGCTGTGTTGCATGGAGCAGTAATGGGGTCAGGTCTTGCATTGTGCATAGGCGCGGTTAAACTCAACATCAAACCGCAACAGTTGATCCGCCATGGCCCGCCCACTACGCCTCGAATTCGCCGGCGCGCACTATCACGTCACCGCACGCGGCGATCGCCAGGAAGCGATCTACGAAGACGATGAAGACCGTCAGGCGTTTCTGGATGTGCTCGCGGCCGTGGCCGACCGCTTCAATTGGTTGGTGCACGCCTACTGCGAGATGACCAATCACTATCATTTGCTCATCGAAACGCCCGACGGCAATTTGTCGAAAGGCATGCGGCAGTTGAACGGGGTGTATACGCAGTACAGCAACCGCCGGCATGGCCGCGTGGGGCATCTGTTCCAGGGACGCTACAAGGCGATTCTCGTACAGAAGGAATCGTATCTGCTGGAAGTGGCGCGCTATGTCGTGCTTAATCCGGTGCGGGCACAGATGGTGCGCAGTGCCGGCGACTGGCCGTGGAGCAGTTATCGCGCAACGGCGGGGCGTGCGAGGGTGCCGCGTTTACTGACCACCGATTGGATTCTGTCGGCGTTTGGCGATTGGCTTAAAGAATCGCAGCTCGCCTATCGTCGCTTCGTGAGCGAGGGGCACGGTCAGCCTGCGCCGTGGGCGGCGCTCGCCAATCAAGTGCTGCTGGGCGATGACGCGTTCGTCGATCGGATGCGTTCAAAAATCGAGCAGTCCAACCGATCGCTTAGCGAAGTGCCGCGTGCCCAGCGTGCTGGTCGTGCCAAGCCGTTGGCTGACTATGCTGCACAGAGCAATACGCGTGACGAAGCGATCGTGGCGGCTTACGGCTCCGGCGGTTACAGCATGGCCGAGGTCGGCGCGTATTTCGGCGTGCATTATTCGACGGTGAGCCGCATCGTTAGGGCAGCTGAACGCGTGTCGTAGACGAGCGCGTTGTCGAAGATTTCCCGACAGCGGCGTCAAATACCTAGAAGCTGGAAGCGCCTAGAACTTGGGCGTCCCGCGCTTTTTACGATACCAAGTCTTGCACTGCAACTCGTGTGAGATTAGCGAATCAAGTGATGTACGGATCCGGGAATAGTATATTCAATTAACGCGTTGGCATGAGCGATGCCCATTCATCAACGGTTCGCTTGGCTCGGCTCGTCTACTGTTAGTTTTCAAACGTTCTTGGACTGACCAGCGAGTAATAGGGGCAGACCACGAATTTGCCGCCAGATCGCTCTGAAAAGGGCGGCAGTTTTCGTCATTTGCGGCGTTACGCCGGAAAAGGCGGTCTGCCCTTATTTTCCCTTCGGTAGGTGCGCTAGCGGGGTCAAACGCCCTGGGCCAGTCGGTCGGGCTGTGGCATCGAAGGTTCGGCCGTGAGCCGAACGTCGCTTTGCGTCGGGCCATGTGCCGGCGCGGTCGTCTGTCTCCGTTTGCGGACATATATTCGTTACCGGCGATAAAAAGCGCCGATCGCCGAAACGATAACGATTTCACAATCAGCGGCTTGTACGGATAGACGCCGGCTTAGCCCGTTGATCGATTGAATCCCGTACCGTGCAGGCGACAGTATCGACCGCTCGGACCCAACACGACGAGGCGGCCGTGGCCAAACATATTCTGATCTTTTCGGATGGCACCGGCCAGATGGGCGGGCTGCGGCCGGACCAGACGCTGAGCAACGTCTACAAGCTGTATCGGGCGATGCGGCCGGGGCCGACGTCGCCTATCGATCCGGGCGTTCAGTATGCGTTCTATGACCCGGGGCTTGGGGCGGCTGCCGCGGGCGGTGGGTTCCGGCAACGCATACATAACCGGTTTTCGGCCGCTCTGGGCACCGGCATCGATGAAAACATCATCGATTGTTATGTCGCGATCATTGCGAACTATGAGCCAGGCGATCGGATTAGTTTGTTCGGTTTCAGCCGGGGTGCTTATACCGTGCGTTCGTTGGCGAACGTGATGAATCTCTGTGGCGTACCCCGTGAAGATGGGGATGGCCATCCGGTGCCGCGCCACGGCCCACACCTACGTAAGATCGCGACCGATGCCGTACGTTATGTCTATAACCACGGGGCGGGTAAGAAACGCGATCGTTATGAATACCAGCGCGAGAAGAAAGCGCTTCGTTTTCGTAAGAAATATGCCTGCGAAGGAATAGGAGCGGACGGCGAGTCACAGGGCAACGTGCAACCTGATTTCATCGGCGTGTTCGATACGGTCGCATCGCTGACGACACGCACGGCCTCGCTGATTGTCTCGGCCATTGCCCTGTCTCTCGTGGCGCTCGTCGCATACACCGCTTATCAAGGGTGGCTCTGGGCGTGCATGGGTACCACATTGCTGGCTGTATTCATGCTCTATCGAGCGGCCCGTGTCTGGGCTGGTCAGTTCAAGTATTTCTTCGAGGACCCCGAGCGCCGGATTCATCTCTGGAATCCGTTGCATTGGCCGGCGGCGATCCGTGCCGGTCATTTCGCGAACTGGAATGGCTCGAACTACGACGAATACGTCGATCGCGAGGTCGGCTTCTTGCGTCATGCCTTGTCGATTGATGAGAACCGCAAACGGTTTCCGCGGGTGCCCTGGGGAAGAAGCGAAGACATCGAATGGAATAACGAGCAGGGTAATGACGCGTGGATGCGACAGATCTGGTTCGCCGGCAACCATTCGGATATCGGCGGGGGTTATCCGGAAGCCGAATCTCGGTTGTCGGATATTCCCTTGGCCTGGATGGTCGAGGAGTTGAAGAAGGCATTGCCGGACGTGATCATTCGAAGCGATCTGTTGCAGACCTGGCCCGACTCGAGCGGACTGCAACATGACGAGCGAAAGCGCTTTCGTCTGGCATTGCCGGATTGGCTGCGGAAGATAACGCCGGGTTGGATGACCTGGGGTCACGGGCCTCGAGAACCGAACGACGCCGCGACGCTACATCCTTCCGTCGTCGAACGATTCAAATACGCCCACGTGCCGTTTCTTGACGAGATGAAGCCATATCGACCGCCGAACCTTAAAACCCACCATCGAGTCGGCTCTTTCTACACGCCGTGACTTGATAGGTGGTCCGCTCGTGACGCGGTGATCTGGGACGCGGCATTTGCGTGATCCGGGGACTATATATTTAATTCACGAGTTGGCATGGGCTACGCCTACTCATAAGAGGCTAGCCCGGCTTACCTCATAGCGTGCCCGTTTTCGAACACTGGCAAGGCGATAGGACAGGTCATGCATCGTGCATAGCCGCGGTTGAACGCAACCTCAAACCGCGAAACAAGGCAGCCATGGCTCGCCCGTTACGCCTCATTCGGGCGGCCACGACGTGGTGGGCACTGGCACGATAAACAGTCTGATTCGCCCGTAGTATCGTGAGCCCGCGGCCAAGGGTTTGATTTGAATTGTTGGGGGCACCATGGACGACCAGCCTGATCGCCTACTCAAGGCGTATTTCGGTTACGAGCGTTTTCAACCCGGCCAGCGTGAAGTGATCGAGCACTTGTTGGCTGGCCGTTCTGCGGCGGCGGTATTTCCTACCGGCGGCGGTAAATCGCTGTGCTATCAACTGCCGGCATTGGCGTTGCCGGGTATCACGTTAGTGGTGTCGCCGTTGATCGCGTTGATGAAGGATCAGATCGATGCGTTGCGCGCCCGTGGCATCGCTGCACAGCGGCTGGATTCGAGCCTCGATGCCGAGGGTTACCGTGCTGTGATGGATCGCCTGCGCTCGGGCGAGTTGCGTCTTTTGTATGTGGCGCCAGAGCGTTTCAACAACGAACGCTTTCGGCAAACGCTGAGCCAATTACGCGTATCGCTGTTTGCGGTGGACGAGGCGCATTGCATCTCGGAATGGGGGCACAATTTCCGCCCCGACTATCTCAAGCTGGTGGGTTTCGCCAAGGCGGCCAAGGCCGAGCGCCTGTTGGCGCTGACCGCGACCGCCACGCCGGCCGTGCTGGACGACATTTGCCGGGTGCTCGATATCGGGGCTGGCTGTGCCGTGCGTACAGCTTTTTATCGTCCCAATCTGACGCTGCTGTTCGCGCCGACCACCGTGGAACAGCGCGACCATGATCTGCTGGCGCGTCTGAATGAGCGGTCGGCGGGGCCGACGATCGTTTATGTAACCCTTCAGCGGACCGCAGAGCAGGTGGCGAAGCAGCTGGCCGATGCGGGCCATCCAGCACGGGCCTACCACGCCGGGATGGACAGCGAGAAGCGCAGCGTGGTGCAGGAATGGTTCGTGCGTTCGAGCGACGGCATTGTGGTGGCGACGATCGCGTTCGGCATGGGCATCGACAAGGCTAATATCCGCTACGTCTATCACTACAACTTGCCCAAGAGCCTGGAAAACTACGCACAAGAAATCGGCCGAGCCGGGCGCGACGGCAAGAATGCTGTGTGCGAGATGTTGGCTTGCGCCGACGACCAGAACACGTTGGAAAATTTCGTCTATGGCGATACGCCCACGGCAGCGGCGATCGATTCTTTCCTGCACGACCTATTCGCGCAGGAAGAGGAATTCGACATCAGCCTGTCGGCGCTATCCCGCACGCATGATCTGCGTGAACTGGTCGCGCGCACGCTGCTGACTTATCTGGAATTGCAGGGGTACCTGAAGGGCGGCACGCCGTTTTACGCCAGTTACCGATTCCGGCCGAAGATGACGTCCGAGGAAATACTGGCCCGTTTCCAGGGGGCCCGCCGGCAGTTCCTGGCCGAGCTGCTACGCCGGGCGCGCAAGGCGCGGACCTGGTTTGACCTGGATGTGGATAGCGCGGTCGCCGAGATGGGCCAGCCGCGCGAGCGCATCGTCGCGGCGCTGGATTATCTGGGCGAGCAGCATATGCTGGAAGTCACCGCGGCCGGCGTGCGTCATCGCTACCGGATTCTGCAGCGCCCCGACAGCGTGAAGGCATTGGCCGCCAAACTTTACGAGCACGCGCTACGCCGCGAGGAGAGCGAGTTGGCGCGCTTGCAGCAAGTGCTTGCGCTCATCGAAGCGGATGGCTGCCAAGTGGCGGCCTTGAGTGCGCACTTCGGCGAACAGCGCGAGCCCTGCGGCCACTGCTCCTGGTGCTTGAATGATGGCAAACCGGTGCGCATCCCGGCCCGTCGCAAAACCGAGATCGATCCGGCCGTGTGGGCCGAGATGGAGACGCTGCGACGACAACACCCGAATGTATTGGGCCCGGCACGTGTCGTGGCGCGCTTTTTGTGTGGCGTTTCATCGCCGTCGCTATCCAAGGCGAAACTTACGCGCCATACCCTGTTTGGCCGCCTGGCTGATGTACCGTTCGCGGCAGTGGAAAAGCACGCTCAGGATTCTGCACCGCCGACAGCGTGAACATGACTAATAGGCACTAGACGAGGACTTCGCGGCGGCGTTCGCCGACGGTTTGATCCCGGGAGGGGACACTCACTTCCCACTCGTATTATCAGCCAGATCCTGGCGGCACCTCTGCTCGACCTGATGCGTTATGCGTTGGCTCTCGCGGATGGTGCTGGCGGCGGTGGACGAGGAACCGCTCATGGGCGCTAGCGGCGGCTGCTCCAACAATGCCCGCACGCTGTTCGGACAGCTGGATCTCTCGCTACGCGATTTAAAGCTCGAGGTGGGCTCCTGAAACAGCGCGCCGCCTTTGGGCGGCGGGGGCTGGGCGTCTCATCTTGGCCGGGCAGCGCCAAGGCTGGCGCCCGCTCAGCGTTCGTAGAGGTCGTCGATGTGAGCCAGTGCCTCCAGCAACCAGCGCTGGGCGATATGCTCCTGCTCCAGGCGTAGCGCGGGCGCACGGTGATCGTCGCGGAGTGCCTGGAACAGCGCGGCTTCGTCTTCCGTCAGGTGGTCCAGTAGCCCGGTGAAGCGCTTGTCCGCAGCCTCCTGGCCCCAGACCGGTCGGTGCGCCTCGAGCGTGGCCTGGTCCATCAGCAGTGAGCGGGCGTGCGGAAAAGCGCGACGGAAGCGGTTCAGGATGGCGAAGCCGTGGGTGTCGATATCGCCCCAGTAGTAGAGGCGTTTGTCAGCCAGCCAGGGGAGACGGCGCAGCGCCTCGACCCGATAGCCCAGGCCGAAGATCACCAGCGCGTTGGGGAATGCCGGAAACGCCAGGCCGTTGATTTCGTTTTCGGTGATGAAGACGGTATTCGCCCCCACGTCCAGGCGGGCGAGCTGCGCCACCGGCAGCGCCAGGTCGGTGAGCCCCTGAATCGCCAGCCGCTCGTCCAGCAGCCGCAAACGCAATCGCGGCGGCTTGTCGCGTAACCCGTAGCGGCGGTTGAAGCCGCGGACCCCGGTGGCACCTGTATCGATAGCGCCGGCTGGCAGGACGGCGTCGAGCAGTTCGGCGAGCAGGCCGCGATGGGTCTCGATGAACTTGGTGTGAATGCCCGGGATGTCCAGTTCGCGCAGGTAGACGCCGGGTCGCGGATGGGCCTGGAACCAGGCCAGCACGGCGAGCAGGTCGTCCCAGTGTGGCGCGTGTTCGAGCGCACGCAGCGGGCGCTGACGCAGCCAGTCGCGCAAGGCGGGGAAGGGCGTCAGGGTGCGCTCGGCGAGGCGGGTAAAGCGTGCCGCATCGTCACGATGGCCGAGCCAGCGCAGGGCGTCGTCTTCCGTATCCACGGTGATGACGTCGGGCAAGTCGTTGGCGCCCTGCACCCGGTGGCGGCGCTGTCGCCAGTGCACCGTGTAGCCAAAGCCTTTGCTGTCTTTCGCGCCCTCGCGCAGGGTGCGCACCCAGTCGGCGACATCCGCGAAGCGTTCGGTGAGATCCCGGGCGCTGGGCTTGCGCAGTCGCAGAGTCACGGGGAACAGCGCATCGCCGTCCAGGCGCGCGCGCAGGATGTCGCCGCGCCGCCAGTACTTGTCCAGCTGCTGTTTCAGGTCGGCCGGTGACGTCCAGTTCATGGCTGCATACGAATCCGTTCACGGGCGGTTTTTTCCGCCTGGTACTCCTCAATGCTGAGATTGCGCAACAGAGATTCGCGGCCCTCGCGGTTGTGCACGAAACCGACGCTGTGCACATAGGGCTCGATGATGTGAATCTTCTGCAGCGGGGTGACGATCAAGAGTTGCAGATTTAACCGCTTGAACAGCTCCAGCCCGTAGCGGGCGGATTCGTCGGAACCGCGGCCGAAGGCCTCGTCGATGACCACGAAGCGGAATGAGCGTGAGCGCTGCTCGCCCCATTCCAGGCCGAACTGGTAGGCGAGACTGGCGGCGAGCACGGTGTAGGCCAGCTTCTCCTTCTGGCCGCCGGATTTGCCGCCGGAATCGGAATAGTGCTCGTATTCGCGGTCGTCCTCGCGCCAGCGTTCCGAGGCGGAAAACACGAACCAGTTGCGCACGTCGGTTACTTTCTGGGTCCAGCGCTTGTCCAGCTCGCCGGTGCCCTCGCGGCCGCGGAAGCGTTCGATGATGCGTTTCACCTGCAGGAATTTCTGCTCGGTGTACTGTTCTTCCTCGTTGCCGCTGAGGGCGCCCTCGGTACAGGCACGCAACTCCTGCTGGAAGTCGCGTACTTCCTGGTCGCCGGTGGGTTCCGCCAGCAGGGTGATGTAGCGGCCCGGGTTGTAGTCGATGCCTTTGAGCGAACGGTTGATGATGGCGATACGCTCGCGGATCGCCTGGCGTTCCTTGTGTAGTTGGCCCTGAAACGCTGCCACCTCGCGGATGGTGTTCTCGTTGAGCAGCTCCTTGAAACGGCGTTCGAAGCGCGGCAGGTCGTCGCGCTGCAACGCGTCCAGCATGGCGCGGTATTCGCCGCCGGCGGCCAGGGTGGCATCCACCTCGCGGCTTTCCAGCGGGAATGCGTGCTGGTGGCGCTGCATGGCGCTGACGATGCGCTCGCTCAGTGCCTTGAGCTGCTTGTCATGCTGGTCGATCTGCTTTTGCAGCCAGTCGCGCAGTTCGCTTTGCTGGTTGTCGCAGGATTCCACTGTCAGCGTGCGCCCGGCCAGCGCTTCTTCGCGGTAGCCCGCGAGGGTCTCGAAGCAGGCGCGCTGGGCCTCGTCGGCTTCGGCGAGCAGGGCGGCGCTTTCCTCGCGCTGGGCGGTGGCGGTTTCGGTCTTGGTGCGGTTGGCGCCTTCGTCCTGGCCCAGGGCTGACCGCGCCTCCTCGGTTTCGTTGAGACTGCCTTCGAGTGTCTTGAGCTGGCTTTCCAGCTCCCGCAGTAGATCGTTGGCGGCCTCCAGAGCCAGGCGCTCGTTTTCCAACTGCTCCAGTTGCCGAGCTAACGGCTTCCAATCCAGCTCCTCGAAGTCGCCGAACATGGCCAGTTGGCCCAGCATGCCCAGGGCATCTTCCAAGCCCTTGCGCTCGTTTTCCCAGCCCTGGATGTGCTTGGCGAGCTCCCGACCGCGCCGGGCCAGGGATTCGGCCTCCGCTTCCAGGGCACGAATCTTGGCCTGGTTGTCCCATCCCAGCACGTAGCGGCTGGCGTCGTCGATGCGATGACGGTCGTCTTTCTCGTGGCGCCCACCCGGCGCCTTGATTTGCCCGGTGCGGGTGATGGCGCGCTGCTCCCGACGGAAGCGGGCCATATCCTCGCAACAGACGTAATCGAAACGCCGTACCAATTCCCGCTCCAGCCACGGGTAAAAAGCGCTGTCCGGCAGGATGCGCAGCTTGTGCGCCAGCGACTCCGGCGCCGCCGATGACACCTCGCCACGCGATTCGCGCACCCGGAAGTACACCAGCCGGCCGCGCAGATGTGTGCGGTCGACCCAATCGGCGACCCGCTCGTACAAGGCGTCCGGCACCAACAGTGAAAGACCGAAATTGTGCAGCAGACGCTCGATGGCACCTTCCCAGTCGCGTTCCTCGGCGGGCACCTGTAGCAGCTCGCCGACGAAGGGAACATCGTCTTCGTCGAGTTGCAGCGACTCGCACAATGCCTCGCGAATCGCCAGTACCCGACCGGGGATATTGGAGCGCCGTTGGCGCAGTGAGGCGAGCTCCGTTTCCAACTCGCCGTGCTGAGCATTCAAGGCGTGCAGGTTGGCGCCGGCTTCGTTGATGTGGTTCTGCAGCCGTGCTCGCTGCTCTTGCAACGCTTCCTGGCGCTTTTCGCGCTGGCGGCGGTTGTCGACGAAGATATCAAGCGTATCGGCGTCGGGCAGCGACAGCGCCCGGGTCAGTTCGCGGTATTGTTGCGCCTTGTGCTGGCGCTGCTGTTTTTGCCGCTGACAGTCCTGTATCTCCGTTTTCAATCGTTGCAGCCGGTCGCCGCCGTTGTCGGCGATGGACTGGCGCAGCTCGTCGCGGCGCGCCTGCTGGTCGCGGCGCCGGTTTTCCAGCGCGGTGCGTCGCTGGGCCAAGCGTTGCGCTTCGACGGCCAGATTCTCCAAGCGCTTGTCCAGCAAATCCATTTTCAAACTGGCGTACCAGGGCCGCAATGCCTCGCGGCTTTGCCGCAGGTCCGCCACCTGCCGTTCACGCTCGTCGTGACGGTCCAGATCGGCTACCAGTGGTTCGAGCATCTCGATGCGCAGGCGCGCCTTGAGCACCGCCTCGTGGGCGCGGTTGAGATCGTCGAAGTGGCGGATCAACGCTTCGATGCGCTCGCCCACCGGGAACGGCTCCAGCATATGATCGCGCACGAAGCGGGTGATGTTATCCACCGACTTCATGGAGACGGTCTGGTTGAACAGCTCCATGGCCTGTTCATTGTCGATTCCAAAACGGCGGCGAAAGGCGGCGCCGTAAGCGGGGAAAGCGTCGAACACTTCGACGCCGGTTTGTTTTCTCAAACGCTTTTTCAGGTCGGCGATATCGCTGCCGAAATCGGCGAAGTCACCGGCCAGGGTGAGTGCGCGGTCGGCTACCACGTAGAAACGCTCCGGCTGGCCGGCGCTGTCCTTGATCCAGAACACCTGGGCCAGCGTCACGTCCTGATCGTAACCGGCATTGTGGAAGTGGCCGAGAATCACCGAGTAGCTGTTGTGATCGCGCAGTGCCACGGCCTTGGCAGAGAGCCCGGCCTCACCGCGCTCGGCCTTGTAGTAGCCTAGAACGTAAGAGCGCAGCGAGCGCTCCTTGCTCTCGGCACCGGCGGCCTTGTTGTAGGTAATTCGCTGCGCCGGCACCAGCAGGGTGGTAACCGCGTCCACCAGGGTGGACTTGCCCGAGCCGATATCGCCGGTGAGTAGGCTGTTGTCGCCCCGCGGATCCAGCGCCCAAACCTGGCGGTCGAAGGTGCCCCAGTTGAACACCTCCAGCCGTTGTAGGCGAAAGCCGGCCTGCTCGTTGGAATCCGCGAAATCCAATCCCAGCGTCTCATTGTGCATCGGCATGCTCCCGATATTCCTGGAGGCGCTGTTCGAACTCGCCCAGCCACTGGGCGTCGACGAACGACTGCAGGATGCGGCGCACCTCGTAGCGATCGCTCTGACCGCGCAGCCGGCGCAAAAAGCCCAGCTCGATCACCTTGTTGATGTCGCTCTGTACGCGATCCACGAGCTTCGCCTCGTTGGCGGTGTCCGGCAGGAACAGCCGCACCAGTTCCACGATCTGCGCCTGGGTCATAATCAGACGCGGATCGCCGCCGCTGGCGTCATGCTCGGCAAGTTTCTTGCGCAACAGCGCCAGTAACAGGCTGACCGGGTAGGAGAGCTGCCGTCGTGGCACCAGCCTCGGCGGGCTCTGCTCGTCCTCGCCGCGCTCCACCTGACGCAGGTACGCGTAGCCTTCAGCCTCGTCCAGCACCAGTTCCAGGCCCAGCACCGCGACGTAATCGCGTACCCGGCTTTGCAGCGTCAGCAGCGCCTGCCACAGCGCCTCCTGTTGGTCGCGATAGAGCACCCCCTTGAGCAGGTGAATCAACAGGGGCGACAGATCGGACGCGGTATCGATATCACTTTCACTCATGCAATCACCGGCTGAACAGCACATCGGGAACGGTGGCTCGGCGCACCATGCCATGATCGTCGCGCCAGCTCACCTCACACTCGCCAGCCCCGTCGATCAACGCTCTCGGATCGTCAGCGGCCAGTGCCAGCCAAGCCACCAGCTCCGCCAGGCCGCGTTCCAGGGGGCTGTGCTTCAGCAACGACGCCAGGCTGATCTGGTCACGGGTCTGCAGCGCACGTTGCAGTCGCGAGCGCAGCGCCGCCCGGTCCACATAAAACTGATCGAACAAAGCGCCAGCATCCAGATCGGCGTCTCCGGTGGCCAGCTCATTCTGTTCAATGTGCGGCTTCAACGGTGGCCGGTAAAGGGGCCGCTCCAGGGGCAGCGTCACCGACGGCGCCAACTCGTCCACTATCATGCCCGGTGCCCGGGCCGGCGCCTCGCGCACCGCCAGGGCGTGCTGCTCCACCTCGTGCAGCAACTGCATGATGCGGCGATTCTCCAGCCAGGCCTGATCGTCCAGATAGCGCCGCAACTGCTCGGAAAGTCGCGCCACGGTACGCAATGTCGCCTCGCCGGCCTCCAGCCAATCGTAGTGCACACGCTGCAGGCGCGGATCCGGCTCCAACTCGCGCACCGGTTCCAGCGCCAGCACCTTCTCCAGCAACGCGGACAGCTCCTCCTGCCGACTCGGCGACATCAGGAAATCCCAGAATGCCCGAAACGTCCGCCCCTGATCGGTGTCGGTAATGGCATCGTGCTCGCCGAATACCTCCGCCAGCATGTCGCCCTTGCTGCCGTCCCAGGCCGCCACCGTTTCGCGCACCTGGCGATCCAGATCGCGAAAGTTCTGCTCCACCTGCCGGAAATCCGCCAGCAGGCCCCGGGCGGTGTCCGACATCTGCAAAAAGCGCTCGCGTAGCCGGGTGTCGTCCATCATCCGTAAGCGGCCCTCACTGATCTCCTCGATCTCCCGCTCGATGGCATCTTTACGCCGGGTCAGTTCCTCAATGCGCGCCCTTGGATCGGTCTCGGTGCCCTCGGTGATCTCGCGCAGCAGCTCGAACACCGTCAACAACCGCGACTCCGCGCCGATAAAACGCTGCCCCTGCAGCGACACCAACCACTGCACCGCTTTCTCCGTGGCCGGCGCCAGATCGTAATGGGGCTCGTCGCTGTCGCGCGGGTAATACTTGCGCAACCAGCCGCGCTCGTCCGCCGCCCAATCGTTCAGATACTGCCGGGCCGGTTTGGGAAAGGCGTCATCGCCCAACCGCTCGCGCAGATGGAACAGAAAATCCTCCAGTCGCGATGCCAGCTCGGCCTCGGCGAAAGTCCGCTGGTTCGGCTCAATGAAATAGCGATGCAGAAACGCCGCCACCAGCGGCCCATGGTCGGCGGCCAGCAGCCGCCAGCCCGGGTGCTGACGGCGCAAGGTGGTGAGAAAGTCGTAGTCCATATTGATATTGAGGCGAACGCTGTGACCGCGGATTCGAACACGAGTGTTGCCAAATGGCGGGTGGGACATCAAGCGTGGGTTCGCCTGCCGAATTCGACGTCATCGCGCTAGTGCCTGCGGCCGTGCGTACGACGTGACAAGAACCGACCCCGTCGGCGCGCTTGGCGCCAAAAATACGGTGTTTACCAGCGGTGCACGTCAATGCTTTCGATATGGTCGAAATGCTGGTCGTGCGTCCACAGGCCGGCCTGGTTTTCTCGTGCCAGGGCCGCGATCCATGCATTGTTGGTCGGTATCTTGGTGCCGGCGGCGCGTAGTGCGCTCATGATTTGCCGGTAGTGGTGCGCTGTGTCGCGGGTGATGGTGAGGAAGCTCACGAAAGGCTGCGCAAGGAATAGGTCGAGTTGCTGTCGATTGGCGGCGTATCGGCTGCCGTAACGGAATCCGTATTCCAGTTCGCCAATCACGATCGATGCCATGAGGATTGCCTGGCTGTTCTCCAGGCCGCGTAGCAGCGCCTCGTCGCCGCGCATGATGGCGGTATAGGCGTTGGTGTCGAGCAGCGCGATCATGGCTGAAGTCGTATATCGTCCTCGCGTGATTCATGGATCGCTTGATCGATCGCTTTGGCCTCGGCGTTCGATAATTGACCGGCAAACGCTCGAAGCTGATCGCCGATACCCGGCCCAACCGATGGCACCGCTTCAAGGCCGGCGCCGCGGCGCATGAGCTTGAGCGCGGCCTTGTTCAGCGACGAATTATCCCGGGCGGCGAGCTCGCGAAGGCGTTTTTCAAGTTCCGGATCGAAGCCGCGTAATGTGAGTTGAGTCATGGATACGCTCCACATGAATCACCGTGAGTCATTGTGACCCGGTCCGCGGTGGGCGGCAACCTGTCGTGTTTCGGGGGCGATGAATTCAAGTCCCAATCGCAAGACGTTTTTTCGCGGCGCCGCTGGTGAACCGTTCTGTATCGGGTGGCCTGTTGAGAACACGAACGGTCGCTTGGGCGCTAGCATGCTGAGGTCGGCGGTCGCTTCGTGAGCAACCAGCGGAGGCTGTACGAAAGGTAAAACGCAGTATCTGCGGTAATGGGGTATGGCTTGGATCAAGCCGACTCAGGGGCGTTCATGTTTTAGCCGCATCGCGTGGTTTATTCGCTCGACACCACGTGCCCTAGCTCCGGGGAGCGGTAATTAATTCGCGAGTTGGCAGGTCGGTTCAGCTTCAAATCGCGACCCGGCACTATTGTTAGGACGCGAGCCGTTATATGAAACGGCTTTAAATTGTGCGCTGCATTATAGGTATCTGCTATCCATATCATATTGATAATAGATTTAAACTTACGACCAATTGACGGCACACTACGACCTTCGTTGTAGTCCTTTAGTCTCAACAGGAGCAGATATGTCGCTGATCAATACGTACGTGAAACCGTTCAAGGCCACCGCCTATCACAACGGTGAATTCGTCGAGGTTTCAGACGAAACGTTCAAGGGTCAGTGGTCGGTGCTGTGCTTCTACCCGGCCGACTTCACGTTCGTTTGCCCGACCGAACTCGAGGACCTAGCCGATCTGTACGACGAGTTCTCTTCGCGCGGCGTCGAGGTCTACGGCATCTCCTGCGACACGCACTTCGCGCACAAGGCGTGGCACGACACCTCGGACGCCATCAGCAAGGTGAAATACCCGCTGATCGGCGACCCGACAGGCACGCTGGCGCGTAACTTCGAAGTGATGGTCGAGGATCAGGGCGTGGCCCTGCGCGGTACCTTCCTGGTCAATCCGGAAGGCCAGATCAAGCTGTTCGAGGTCAACGACGAAGGCATCGGCCGCGACGCCAACGAGATGCTGCGCAAGGTTCGCGCCGCGCAGTACGTCGCCGCGCATCCGGACGAAGTGTGCCCGGCCAAGTGGAAGGAAGGCGAAGAAACGCTGAACCCGTCGCTGGATCTCGTCGGCAAGATCTAGCCGACGCTTTGCGGGCCGGTTGCTGCGTCAACCGGCCCAAGCCGAGCGACCTTTCCCGAAACGGCCGGTCCGAGGGCCGGCCGTCTTCGCATTAACGGAGCGTTTCTTTCATGTTGGATGACAACATCAAGCAACAGCTGACCGCGCATTTCGAAAAGATCACGCACGACATCGAGATCGTGGCCTCGGTCGACGACCGCAAGAGCTCGACCGATATGCTGTCGATGCTCGAAGAACTGGCCGCGCTGTCGCCGAAGATCTCGTTGCACGAGTCGCGCGACGACAATGAGCGCAAGCCCTCGTTCAACATCAGCCGTGCTGGCGGCGACATGCATCTGCGCTTTGCCGGCATTCCGAGCGGGCACGAATTCACCTCGCTGGTGCTGGCGTTGCTGCAGGCCGGTGGCCATCCGGTGAAGGCCAGCGAGTCGGTGATCTCGCAGATCGAGAATCTCGACGGCGAGTTCCATTTCGAGACCTACATCTCGTTGTCCTGCCAGATCTGCCCGGACGTGGTGCAGGCGATCAACGTGATGGCCGTGCTCAACCCGAACGTGCACGCGACGATGATCGACGGCGCGCATTTCCAGGACGAGGTCGAGTCCCGCGAGGTGATGGCGGTGCCGACGATCTTTCTCAACGGCGAGGCGTTTCACTCCGGTCGCATCAGCCTGGAAGAAATCGTCAACCGGATTGACGACAGCGCTGCCGAACGTGACGCCGCGGATATCAACGCCAAGGACCCGTTCGACATGCTGGTGATTGGCGGCGGGCCGGCCGGCGCGTCGGCGGCGATCTATGCCGCGCGCAAGGGCATTCGCACCGGCGTGGTGGCAGACCGTTTCGGCGGCCAGGTGCTGGACACCGCCGGCATCGAGAACTTCATATCCGTAGCCGAAACCGAAGGCCCGGAGCTGTCCATGCAGCTTGAACAGCATGTGCTGTCCTACGATGTGGACATCATGAAGCCGCAGACTGCGGCCGAGCTGATCCCGGGCGACCTGTTCGAGATCAAGCTGGAGTCGGGCGCTACATTGCAGTCGCGTTCCGTGGTTCTGTCGACCGGCGCGCGCTGGCGCCAGATGAACGTGCCGGGCGAGGCCGAATACCGTAATCGCGGCGTGGCTTATTGTCCGCACTGCGACGGCCCGTTGTACAAGGGCAAGCACGTGGCCGTGATTGGCGGCGGTAACTCCGGTGTCGAAGCGGCGATCGATCTGGCTGGCATCGTTTCGCATGTCACGCTGATCGAATTCGACGGCCAGCTGCGCGCGGACGCGGTGCTGCAGAGCAAACTGCGGAGTCTGGGCAACGTCACGATCATCACCAACGCCCAGACCACCGAAGTGGTCGGCGATGGCAAGAAGGTCACCGGGCTGAAATATATCGACCGCGCAAGCGACGAGATGCACGACATCGCCCTGGAAGGCATATTCGTTCAGATCGGGCTGATCCCGAATACTGACTGGCTCAAGGGCGTGGTCGACCTTACGCCGCGCGGCGAGATCATCACCGACGAACGCGGCCAGACATCGCTGCCCGGCGTGTTTGCCGCCGGCGACGTGACCACCGTGCCGTACAAGCAGATCGTGATCGCGATGGGCGAAGGGGCGACCGCCTCGCTCGGTGCCTTCGATTATCTTATTCGCGCGTCGGCGCCGACGAGCGAAGAAAACGAGGCTCCGGCCGCCGCGACGGCCTGACCTGACTTCCTGACCTGGCTTCAGGCTCACACGCCGTAACTGCAGCGGCCCGCGATCGTGGCGGGCCGCTCTTTTTTTATCCAGCAGCCGCCTCAGGCAACATTCGCATCCTGCGCGGCCGTGCGTAACGCCGGGTCTGGCTGTCCGAAACAGTCACCACGCCTGGGACTTTATGATCGGTAGAGGACGAGCGGACTTCCGTGTTGGCGCGCCATAGGGCGCGTGGGCAAGAAAAGCACCCACGACCGAAGGTTGTCGCTTATGCCCCGGTGGCGACCGGCCGCGATGGGTCGCTGCTCCAGGCGCTCCACGAGCCCGGGTACAGACGCGGCAACGGCCGGCCCAGCACCGCACAGGCCAGAATGATCTGGCAGGCGCTGATGCCGGAGCCGCAGTAGCTGATGGTGTTGTCGCCTTGCGGTAGCGCCTGGGCCAGTTCATCTGGAGAAAGGAAACGAGCCTGCTGATCCACCAGCGATCCGGCCGGTAGGCTTCGGGCGCCGGGGATATGGCCGGCGGCCGGGTCGATCGGTTCTTTTTCGCCGCGGAAGCGCTCGCCTGGTCGTGCGTCCAGCAGTACCGCATCGCCGCGGGCGACGTCTTCGGTGGTGGCGATCAGGTCGTCGTCGAACGTCGGTTGCCAGTCGCTGGGGCTCGGTTCGGGCGCTACGCTTTCGATGGGATGGTCGCCGTGGCGCCAGGCCTGCCAACCGCCATCGAGCACATGCACCGATGGATGCCCGGCCCAGACCAGCATCCACCAGGCACGCGCAGCCGCGAGCGCGCCGCCCATGTCGTCGTAGACCACGACATCGCACTGCGATGTGATGCCCCAGGCGCGCAGTTGAGCAGCGAACTGTTCGTGGCTCGGCAACGGATGGCGGCCGCCTTCGGCCGACGGTGGCGCCGAAAGCGCGCGGTCCATATCGGCGTGCACCGCGCCCGGCACGTGACTTTCCTGCCAGAGCGCGCGCCCGGCTTCGGCATCCTGCAAGCGCGCCCGTGCATCGAGCACCACGACATCGCGGCCCTTGGCCAGCCAGCTGGCCAGCGTTTCGGCATCAATCAATAGGTCGTTCATCGTTCGTTCCGGCAATGCTCGAAATGGGTATGGCTAAAGCGTGCCAGTCGTTCGTGCGGCGTACCAGCGGGTCTCTGGCAGATCGCCTCGCGATCAAGACAAACCAGGGACTGCCGAGCCGTCGTGCGGACCGGTCTTGCGGTGCCCACCGCCGGCTCATCGCGCCGTTTGAAGCCGCCAAGAGGCACGCCGGATTCGGTTTTCACGCGCAACACGCTCGTTACGAGCACCGATAGTCAACCGCGCTGGGCCCGATAGGGATTTCCGAGAACCCGACCGGGCGGTTGAGCCGTCACGGATTGCGCGGGCCCGTGGGCCCGTAGTCAAAGTCCGCGACGGCCGGGCCAAAGGTCTTCAGGCCGGCCGGTGCATCTTTCGGGTCGAGCTTGAGGATCAGAAACGCGCCTTGATCAGACGACTCGATACGGGCGAGTGCGTCTTCGAGTTCGCCGTGGGTGGAGGCGTGGTACGACGCCATTGTCGTGCTGGCGTTGAATACCTGCGGCAGGCGGGCGTAGTCCCAGGCGGCGATGTCGTTGTAGGCGCGGTCCATGCCGAGTATGTAGCGTTCGATGGTGTAGCCGTCGTTGTCGATCAGTACGATGATCGGCCGCTGGTCGTAGCGCAGAATCGACGACAGCTCCTGTGCGGTGAGCTGGAACGAGCCGTCGCCGATAAACAGCAGGTGACGGCGCTGGGGCGCGGCGAGCAGGCTGCCGAACAGGGCGGGCAGCGTGTAGCCGATCGCGCCCCAGATGTTGGATGCCACGTAGGCGGTGTCTGCGGGCAATCGCTGGGCGGACAGACCGATATTCGATGTGCCGGCTTCGGCGATTACCACGTCGCCCGAGCGCACAAACCGGGCCATGCGTGGCCATAGTTGTTCGTGCGTCAACGCGTCGCCGGGTTTGGCCGTTTCGGGGGCTGCCGGCGCGGGCTTTGGTGTATCGACAGCGTTGTCTGCCGCAGTGCGTTGCGGCAAGTCATCCACGAGGCGGTCGAGCAGTTCGGCGCCGACCACGCCTTCGTAGTAGTCCGGCCCGACCGTCACGCGGTGGTTGCGTACGTCCACGATCGACTCGAATGGCAGCTGGGCGGTGAAGTTGCCGGAATTGCTTTCGATGAAGCGCGGCGACGTGATGACGAGAAAGTCGGCCGATTCGATGCGCTCGCGTACGTCGGCGCTCGACGCGGCGCCGGCATAGGTGCCCAGAAACAACGGGTCGTTTTCGTCGAGCAGGGCCTTTGCGGTGGGCAGCTGTGCATAGGGAATACCGCCGCGGTGGGCGAGTGCGCGCAGGCCGTCGATCAAACCGTGGCGGTCGGCGTCCATGTCGATAAGGATCGCGGGCCGGCTGGCGGATGCGAGTTTTTGCTGCACGTGGGCGAGTGCGGCGTCGAGGCGTTCGGCGTCGCTGGGCGGCATGTAGATGTCGAACGGTGTGTCCGGCGCCTCGATACGCAGATGCGACACGTCGGAGGGCACCTGCACATGCACCGGTCGTTGCTTGCGCAGGCACAGGTGCAGGGCGCGATCGATCTCCTCGACGGCGTTGGTGGAGTCGATATGTACGGCGGTTGCCGTGAACGGCGCCATGCTCAACAGCATGTTGTCGAAGTCGCCGTCGGCGAGCGAGTGGTGGAGCTGGAATCGGTTCTGGGTGGCAAACAGCGGCGGGGCGCCGCCGATCGAAAACACCGGCAGGTGTTCGGAGTTTGCACCGGCGATACCGCACAGGGCGCTGAGCTCGCCCACGCCGTAGGTGGTCAGCAAGGCGCCGATGCCGCGACGCCGGGCATAGCCATCTGCCGCATAGGCGGCGTTGAGTTCATTGCAGGCGCCGACAAACCGGATGCCGTCCATGGCTTCGATCTGTTCCAGCAGGTTCAGGTTGAAGTCGCCCGGCACGCCGATGACGTCGCTCACCCCCGCCTGGCGCAGCCGTGTGAACAGAAACTCTCCCACCGTGGTCTGCATCGCGCGCTCCCTTGTTGTTATCGGTTAACACCCTGCTCGAATCTGCAGGGATGCACCATTGTAGAGCGACGATGGCGCGCCGTTCGAGCGGCCGAACGCGGGGCGTATGCACGTGCGTAAGCCGGCGTGACGGGCTCAGGCGAATAGCGCATGAATGCCCCGCCTTCGGCCTTCTGCGAGTGATTAACCCGCCGCGTTCAGATTTGCATACTCGCTGCCGTAGAAAATCAGCGGCGATGCCTCCTGATGATCGCAGCCGATGACTTCGCCGATGAACAAGGTGTGATCGTGAACATTCACCGTGGATGTGAGTTCGCAGATCAGATGCGCCATTGAGTCTTTCAGGATCGGCACGTCTATGTGGCGGTCGATACCGCAGGATCGGCCCGGGTCGCGCTGGCCAGCGAAGTGGCTGGACAGGTCTTTCTGGTTGTCGTTGAGGATGCTGATGCCGTAGCGACCCGCCCGGCGGATGAGGTCGTGCATGCGGCCGGGCTTAAGCGAAATGAGCACGGTTGGCGGCGCCAGGCTGACGGACACGAAGCTGTTTGCGGTCGTACCGTGGAAGCCGTGCTGTGTATCCCCGACCGTGACGACGGTGACGCCGGTGGCAAAGCGGGATACGCAGCGCCGGAAGAGATCGCCGTCCACACGTGGCTGTGCCAGGCTGGATGCATAGGCTAGGTTTTCTTGTCTCACGGTTGGCCTCCGCCGATTTCGGCATGCGAGAGCTTGGCGCCGCTGGGTGAATAGTTGGGGACGTCCTCGGCTAAGGCCTTGCCTTCGGCCGAGGCCAGTGCGGCCTGCATCGCCTGCTCGTTCTCGAAATACCCTTTCCAGATACAAAAGAACGGTGGTTGTTCCGCGCCCAGCGCATCGGGATAGGCATACTCATAGCGCAGCAGGCCTGGCAGTTTGATGGCTAACGGGATATGTGTGTCTCGGTAGTAGGTCTTGAACGCTTGGGCGGCGGCCGGCTTTGGGTAGGTCACGATTAGAGCGTGCATGCGTATCTCCTCGGCTAGGCCATCTGCGACTGCGGGACACTTTCCTGCGAGAAGGCGCCAGCCTCCGCCAGCCAGGCGTGGATTCGCTCGTCCGAGGCAAGGCGATCCCACTGGCGTTCCGGAAAACTGAAGTTCTCCGTAAATTCGTCGCGGATGTCCTGGTTTTGCTCCATGGCAGCGAGCAAGCTCAGAAACGCTTCGCTGGGCGGGGCCAACATGGCATTGGTCCATTTCGACGCGGCGAGGATGCGGTCTTGTCGCTCACGTTCGACTTTTTCGCAGAAGCGTTTGTCGTATACGGCTTCATTGATGATGGCGTGGCCAAGCACCCAGGCGGAATAGGACGCCATGTTCGCGCCTTGGCCAACGACCGGGTCCACCACCGACTGAACGTCGCCCACCGCGATCGCAAAGCGGCCGTTCGCAAGTTCGGTATAGGGCTGGCGTACCGTGGGCACGACGCCGCCTTGCAGGATATCCAGCGGCTGACACAGATCGAATACGTTCTGATCAATACGCTCGTATACCGTGGGGTGATGCTTTTCCAGCTTTGCCAGCAGGGTGTCGAGGAAGGCGTTCGGGTCGGCTTCGTAATTCAGGCGGGCCAGCACTTCCAGATCGCCGCCGTGCACGTTTTCCATGAGCAATGCCGTGGACATGCCGGAGAAGGTGAGCGTGGGGATCGCGATCAGTTCGCCCTGTCCGGGGGCCGATGACATCGCGGTAGAGCGGGGTTGAGTGGGCGCCACGCCTTTGTACAGGCCCACGCAGAGGGCTCGCTGTGGTTTTTCGTACGGCGACAGCTCGGTGATATGCTTGAACATTTGCCCGAATACGCCCTTGCCGGTGCCGACCACGATCAGATCGAACTCACGCGATAAATCGCTTACCTGACTTTCGGTGACTTGCTGATATCGAATATCCCCACCGCGTTCGACAAAGTCGTTCATCAGCTGGGGCAGATAAATCCGATAGTCGACCGCACGGCTGGGCTGGCTGAACGAGCCCCAGAACTGCATGGGCTGCGGGCCACCGACATAATGATCATGGCCAAAATAGCCGTATTCCTCGGCTGGCCAGTGATCGATACCGAGCGCTTTTTCCCGCGCCAGGGTCACGTGATGATGCGCAACGGTGTTGAGCAAGCGTCCCGAGGCCATATCCGCCGGCTTGCGGTCGGTGATGATGGTCACGGGGATGTCGTGTTGTCTAAGCAGCAGGCCGAGATGCAGGCCTGCTGTGCCGGCGCCGATAATGGCGATACGTTTTGTCATTGGGCTCTCCTCGGTACTTATTTTTGTAGCCACTCAAGACTGCCTCACGGTCTTGCCATATAAAACCCGAATGGGTGTAATAATGGCCATTCCATATCGGAATGGTTTAGGGCATGGACCGAATCGATAGCTTTATCGCGTTTTCGCGGGCAGTAGAGCAGGGCAGCTTTTCCGCGGCGGCGCGGCAGCTGGGTATCACCCAACCCACGGTCAGTAAGCATATCGCTGCGCTCGAAGCACATCTGAACGTGCGGTTGTTCACTCGAACGGCGCGTCGGCTCAAACCCACGGAAGATGCCATACGCATTTACGACCATGTCCGCCAGTTGCTGGAAGACCTGGAGACCGTAGAGCGCAGCGTGGCGGGCAAGACGGAAGAGCCGGAAGGCGTACTACGGATCTCTGTGCCCGTGTCCTTCGGCGAAGCGTTCATCGTGCCGCGCTTACAGCGATTTATGCACCAGTATCCGAAGGTCGTGCTGGATGTTCAGATCACCGATCGGGTAATCGATTTATTCAGTGACGGCGTGGAGCTTGCCGTACGTATTGGTGAATTGCCGTCGAGTACGCTGGTG
Organism: Salinisphaera sp. T5B8; assembly: GCF_040361255.1. Lineage (NCBI taxonomy): Bacteria > Pseudomonadati > Pseudomonadota > Gammaproteobacteria > Salinisphaerales > Salinisphaeraceae > Salinisphaera > Salinisphaera sp. T5B8. The sequence continues at coordinate 128,309 of NZ_APNG01000003.1, forward strand.
GCGCGGCGTATCGGTACCGCTCGGCATATCGTCGCCGCCAGCGCGAGCTATCTGTCGACACACCCTGATCCGGTGATCCCCGAGGATCTCGTGGGTCACCAGTGCGTGATTTATCAAGGCGCACCGACCGGCAGTCGCTGGATATTCGAATCGGACCTGGGCCGGCGTAGCGTCGAGGTCAGTGGCCCACTGTATAGCGACAACGCCAACGCTATTGCCCATGCCGTCGTGAATGGCGTGGGCATCGGTATGCTGCCCGACTGGGTGCTGCGCCCCTATATCGACAGCGGTGCCGTCCAGGTTCTGCTCGACGAATACGACGCGACGCGCCTGCCGATTAACCTGGTGTATCCGGAGCGCCGCTGGGTATCCCGGCGCGCCCGTTGTTTCATCGATTTTCTGGCGAGCGAACTCGAACGCCTTGACTGAAAACTTACGCCTTATCTTGCCGATCAAGACAATTCGGGTCGGCAATAAGACCGCTCGGTGGTCTGGAGAGCCTGGCCACAGTCTGTCCAACGTGGCTCGCGTGCCTGGCCGCTAGCCCATCCGAACCACATGCCCCGCGCGAGCCGAGCCGCCGTGATCCACCAGATCGCGAATCACGCTGGCGGCGGCGTCCAGGCCGTGATGCACTTCGACCTGCATCCACGGGTCGTTGGTATCGCTGACGCGTTCGAGAAACGCGCGCTCGGCCTCGGCATAACGGGCATAGAGGGTCTCCGAGCCCCAGTCGCCCACGCGCTTGCGGATCTGGTTCGGTGCGAAGAAGAGTGTGGGTTTCGGCTCGAGCTGGTCGCTGACGGCGTCGGTATCCGTGGTGGAGGCCGAGCCCACCGATGCGTGATGAACGAGTTCGCTGCCCAGATGGCCATGTATTGCCTCGGCCAGCGCGCCGCGGCCGGAGAAATCCAGGTAGGCGCTCGGCGTGGTGGCGTCGATCTTGTCGACCTCGTCGTAGGCCAAAACTGCGTCATACAGGCCGAGGCCTTCGACCGTGTCTTTATTCGACGGCGAGGTGAGGCCGATCAAGCGTACGCCCGCCTGCTGCAACGCGAATGCGCAGCCATAGGCGGTCTTGCTCGGTGCGCTGGATAGAATGAGTTGGCGGGCGCCGAAATGGGCGTTGTCGATAAGGAAATCGGCGAGCATCCAGGAGGTGAAGAACAACGGCCGCATCAGCATCTGGTGGTCTGCCAGATCGGGCGAATAACCCAAGGCTTCGGTGGCGCGGCTGTATTGGTTGTACGGCGTGGGCAGCGCCTGGCGGTGAGGCGAGCCGTCGAAGAAGCCACGCTCGGTGACGTGCACGGGCCGTACGATCAGCTCTTCGGCCATCGGGTAGTAGCCGTACAGGCGCGTGCCTTCGGCCAGCCCGTCGACGCGGCTTTGGGTGACGGTGGCAAAGCCCCACACCGGCATCATGCCGAAGCCATCGTGCCTGGATGGGAAGAACTCCCAATAGCGCATGGCATCGCCATAGGCGGCATAGGTGATGTTGTTGGCTGTCAGGGCAAAGGTCTCGATCGCCAGGGCGGCTTCGCCGTCGGCGAGTGGCCGATGCCGGGGCACCGCCTGGGTGACGGCCCGCCCGAGGTCCGTCTTGTCTATCATCAGCTGCGTGATCGTGTCGGTCATGGCCCCTGCTTGCCGGCGCATCCGGCGACTGGAATACACTAGGCCTCATGCTAGCAACGGCGGGCGATACGGGGGTTCGGTTTTAGTATGCATGCCTGCAAACAAGGCTCTGGCCTGCCCAGGCCACGTAAAAGGCCCACGCAGTCCCGGGCGGTGTTCACCGTGCAGGCCATTTACGACGGGTTTGTTCGGATTTGGCGCCGCGACGGTCCCGATGCCGCGACCACACGCGCCATTGCTGCCGAAACGGGCTATAGCGTCGGCACGATTTACGACTATTTCCCCAACCGGACCGCGCTGCTGGCCGGCTACTACGAACACTGCATCGACCGGCTTTGCGAACAATTTGTGGCGGCCGACGCAGGCAACGCCGCCATGCCCTGGCCGTCGCGTCTGGCGCTGCTCGTGCAACGGCTTTACGGGCAGAGTTCCGATAGCCCGTACTTCGATCGGGAAATGCTCACCCGGGAATCATTGGTGGCCAACCCCGGGCGCCAGCAGCACGCCTTCGAAAAATGCAGTGCCTGTGTCTACAGCCTGATTAAAGGCTGGCCGGACCTGCCCGGCCCGGCGTCCAGGCGGCATGCCGACACCCTCGTACAAACCGTGTGGGGCGGCATGCGATATGCCCATATTCTCGAGCGCGATACAGCAGCGGCCGCGGCCTATGTCGAGGATTTGAACCTGATGGCGCGCGCGTTGCTGCAAAGCGCTGCGGGCGATTCGTCGCATCGCTAAACGCAGCCCGTCGCTGCAGCGGCAAGACAGCGATGGCCGGCGCTTTACGTATCCAAGTCGTACGGTCGATAGCGTGACGCGTGCTGTGTTTGATGCGGTGCGATTGGGTACGCCGCGCCCGACCCATTCAAGCCGCATCGTCGCTTCGCCGATAGACCAGTGCGGTTCCATGTCTAAAAGGAGAACTATGGACGCAGGAAGTGTGAGTTCGACCGTCGCCACCGCGATGGCCTTGCAGCAACACAACCAAAGTCAGGATGCTCAGGCGAGTCTGTTAAAAGACACGCTCGACATTCAGGCGTCGCAGATGCAGCAGTTGATGTCCTCTGTGTCGCCGCAACAGGCTTTGGCCACCACGGGTACTGTCGGCACGCAGATCAATACGTTTGCCTGACGGAAATCCCGCCCCGGCGTGTTCGGGGCAGAGCGGTCGCAGTGCGTTTGTGCTGGGGCCGTTTTTCATTGCGATCGACCCGGAATCTCATACTTTCTATCGGCAGCTGTTCTCGGTATGCCTGGTTGGCGGTCACCGATCTATTTCGAGTCGTTGTCAGGACGCTGTATTGCCTGCTGTGCGGCAATGACGTTGGCATAAATCGATGGCTTGTACCCGGTGCGCGCTGGGGCCGGTATGGGTTTGCCTTGATCGTCGAACAGGGTGGGGAAATCGGCGATCACGCGTTCGGTGATGCGTTTCGTATCGGCCACGGATTGCTGGAAGCTGTCGTCGATGAGCAGCCGGCCGCCGCTTTTCCAGGCGCTTTTGCCGAACAGCCGTACGGCCCAATAGATCAGTACGCGCGCCAATGGCGCGAGGCCATCCCGGCGCATCAGCTTGAGCAGGGTCTGGTCCCAGGCCTTGCGTCGTTTGGCACTGCGGTCGACGTCGCAGCGATATCCATAATCGTGGGCGATGGCCGCTCGCACGATCGGGCCGGTCGGCTGGCCGACCAGGCCGCGCGCGATCCCGGGGATGGAGGCGAAATCCGTGAGCACGCCGGGGCCGAGTTGCCCCGAGTACGGATCAGGCGCGCTGCCTTCAAGGAGGTCGTAGGCGAGATCCAGCGTCCAGGTCACCGGCGTGAGGGTGACGAACTGCTTGTCGTCGATACGCGGGTCGAGGGTTTTCGTGCCTTCGACGTTGACTCGTCTGAGCTCGGCAAACGGAACCACGAAGATCGGTTCTCCGCGCTGGCCCCGCACGCCCTTGAGCAACTCTTTGATGGAGAGCCGGCGCGAGGTTTCCGGTATCGGGCCGTATTCGCGTTCCAGCATGGCCGCGCGGATCTCCCGCGTGTACTGGCGGGCTTCATGCCAGGCGAGTGCAACCGGAGCCAGGCATAGGGCAACGAACCCCGCAGCGCTGATCGCAACGACCCACATCCCGGCTCACCCCATGACCGTGGTGGAACAACCCAAGAATACCCCAATGCCCGCGCAGGAGGACGGGCGGCGCTGGCATTTGATCGTCGTCGACGTCGTGCCAGGTGCGCCAGGGCGAGCGACGGGTGATGACGATCAACGTCATGCCGGGCCTTCTGTGATGACGTTTTGGGTATCGCACCATACCCGGCGCTGTATTGTTCTTTGCGCCTTCGCCCGTGACTCTTTATGGCCGAATCCGATCCATACGGATTCGCGCTTTAAAAACGAAATGCGATCGGTCGAAGGGGGAGGTAACCGCATGAACGATAAGCAATATAATGACGATAATGCGCGTGCAGACGCGCTGAGTTACAAGTTGATGGCGTTGGGGCCGGCTGCCGGGGCCGTCCTCATGCTGCTGTTACCGGACAGCCTGGAGTTCAATGGCCGGGTCGCTGCCGGCGGCGCGCTCTGGATGGCGATCTGGTGGATGACCGAGGCCGTGCCCATCGCGGTGACGTCGCTGCTGCCGCTGGTGATCTTTCCGCTTTTCGGCGCCGGTTCCTTTGCTGCCATGGCGGCCCCTTACTCCAATTCGGTGGTGTTTCTGGTGCTGGGCGGGGTGATCCTCGGGCTGGCCACGGAGCGCAGCAATTTGCACCGGCGTATCGCCCTGGTGACGATTTCGATCGTGGGCACACGGCCCGATCAGATCGTGCTGGGCATGATGCTGGCCTCGGCGTTTATTTCGGCCTGGATCTCGAATACGGCGACAGCGGTCATCATGGTGCCGATCGGGGTGTCCATCCTGCATCTGGTGCGCGATCTGGACGGCGTCGGCTACGACCGCAACTTTGCCGCATCGCTGATGCTGGGCATCGCCTACGGCGTGACCATGGGGTCGGTCGCCACGCTCATCGGCCAGCCGCCGACCGCGCTGATGAAGGCGTATCTGGCCGAACAGCAGGGCTATGACATGGGCTTTGGCCAGTGGATGCTGGTGGGCGTGCCCTTTGCGCTGGTCATGCTGGCGGCGGGATGGGTGATGTTGACGAAGGTCATCTATCGGCCGGCACTACGCGAGCTGCCGGGCGGCCGCGCGCTGATCGAAAAGCAGTTGAGTGAACTCGGCGGCCTGCGCATGGCGGAGGCGCGGGTGGGCATGATCTTTCTGGCGGCGATTTTTTTCTGGATCGTCGTGCCGTTGATCTCGACCATTCCGACCGTCAGGGCAACGCTGCCGTTTCTGTCACGTATTTCCTCTAGCCAGGTCGCTATGACCGCGGCGGTTGCCTGTTTTCTGGTGTCGTCCGGCGAACGCGACGGGCGTGGCCGGGCGGTGCCGTTGCTGAATTGGGAGGCCGCGCGCGACGTGCCCTGGGGGCTGCTGATCCTCTTCGGTGGCGGTCTGAGTCTGTCGGCGGCGTTCACCGCCACGGGGCTGTCGACCTGGATTGGTAGCCAGGTCGGTGCGTTCAGCGATCTGCCGTTGCTGTTGTCGCTGGCCATTGCCGCCATCGTCGGCCTGACGCTGACCGAGCTCACCAGCAATACTGCGACAGCCGCGGCGTTCTTCCCCATCTTCGGTTCGGTGGCTGTCGGCATGGGTATGGATCCACTTCTGATGACCGCGGTCATCACGCTGGCGGTGTGCTCGGCTTATATGTTGCCGGTGGCCACGCCCTCCAATGCCGTCGCCTTCGGTTCCGGCGAGGTGTCGATCAAGCAGATGGTGCGTGTCGGTGTGTGGCTGAACATCATCTCGCTCGGGGTGGTGCTGTTTCTGGCGATGACGCTCATCCCGCTTGTGCTCGGCACCTGAGTGCCGGTGTCAGTCTTGCCGACCAAAACAAATGACTATGACAATTAATACGATATCTGTTTGTCCGACGCGCCTGCGGGGCCGTCCATGAGCCCGGCGCGCGACCTCTGCCGCGAAACCACGATTTGCACCGTGCGCGCCCGCATCATCGAGGCGCCCACGACACGGCAACACAAGCTGTCCAACACGAGCATCCGCTATCAGGGCTATGTGTTCGTGGAAGTGCAGCTGGACAATGGCGTGACCGGCTACGGCGAAGGCTCGACCCTGGGCGGGCCGCGCTGGGCCGAGGAAAGCGTCGAGGCCATGAAAGCCAATATCGACGGCTATCTCGCCCCCGCGCTGATCGGGCATGCTGCCTCGCAGCTGGAACAGGCGAGCGTGTTGATGGATCGCGCTGCCAAGCGAAACTTCGGCGCCAAATCCGCGATCGACATGGCGCTGCTCGATGGCCTGGGCAAGACGCTGAACGTGCCCGCCCATGTGCTGCTGGGCGGCGCGGTGCGGCAAAGCTTCGATACGGTCTGGGCGCTGGCCTCCGGCGATGCTGTCCAGGAGGTCGACGAGGCACAGGCGATGATCGCGCGCGGCTGGTTCAACCGCTTCAAGATCAAGCTCGGTTTCGCTGATCCGGCCACCGATATGGCCCGTATTCGTGCGCTGCGTCACGCCCTGCCGGCGCACACAGTGCTTATTGTCGACGTCAATCAGGGTTGGTCGGAAGCCGAGTGCATACGCCATCTGCCCGCGCTGGCGGCGCTGGAGGTCGATCTGGTCGAACAGCCGATCGTCGCCGGTCACCGCGAGGCCAGCCAGCGCGTGGCTGCCCGTGCGCCCATGCCGATCATGATGGATGAAAGTGTCTCGACCCTGGCCGAGGCGCGCCAAGAAACAGCAGCGGCCACCGGCCAGGTGCTTTCGCTCAAGCTGTGCAAGCACGGCAGTGCGCATAACCTCAAGCGCGTGGCGGGTATCGCGGCGGCGGCGGGAGTCGAACTCTATGGCGGCTGTCTGCTGGAAAGCTCGATCGGCGCGGCGGGCCATCTGCAGGTGTTTGCGACCCTGCCACGGCTCGAGTGGGGCACTGAGCAGTTCGGCCCGAAGATACTCGTCGAGGATCTGGTGACCGACAGCCTCGTCTATCGGGATTTTAAGGTGCATCTGCCGGACGCGCCGGGTATTGGTGTCACCCCCGATCCGGACATTATCGACAAACTCGCGAAAAAGGACTGACATGACCACGCGCGATCTCGTATCCCGCTTTGCGGCGATGGGCCAGGCCCTGGCGGAACGGCCGCATCTGGCCCGGCTGGGCGCCCTGTTCAGCGAAACGGTGCTCGTCGAGGTGGACGGCGAGCAGGTATTTCTGCGCTTTCATCGCGGAGCGCTGGAGCACGTCGAGCCAGGGCCGTCGATGAAGATTCCGTGGCGCTTTGCCTTGCGCGTGGACGGCGAAGCGCTGGACGAATTCTGGTCGCCGGAGCCGGCCCCGTTTTTTCACGACATCTTCGGTTTTGTGAAAACCGGGCGCGGGCGCATCGACGGCGACATTCTCGCTCTGGTCAAGAACCTGCGTTTCTTCAAGGAATTCATGGCGCTGGGAAGGCAGGAGCAGGTATGAACATCGAACCGATCGTGGGCCGCTACGTCAGTGTGGACGTTCAAGGTCAAACCTATCGCGTCTACTTCGAAGAAGCCGGCGAGGGCCAGCCGGTGCTGTGTTTTCATACCGCCGGCGCGGATTCGCGCCAATGGCGCCATTTGATGAACGATGCGCAGGTCACGGCGAATCACCGGCTCATCGCTGTGGACATGCCCTGGCATGGCAAGTCGCTGCCGCCCGAAGGCTGGGAGACCCAGGAATACCTGCTGACCACCGAGTTCTATATCGAGGTCGTGCAGGCGCTGTGTGCGGCGCTGAATCTGTCGCAACCGATCTTTGCCGGCTGCTCGATGGGTGGCCGTATCGCCTTGCAACTGGCGTTGCATCATGCGGCCTCGTTCAAGGGCTTTATCGCGATCGAGGCCAGCGATTTTCAACCGGCCTGGTACGACATCGACTGGTTCCATCGGCCCGATGCGCACGGCGGCGAAATGGGCGCGGCGCTTGTCAGCGCCAACATAGCGCCGCAGGGTCCGGCGGTGGAACGCTGGAATACGCAGTGGATGTTCATGCAGTCCGGCCCCGGCGTGTTTCGTGGCGACCTGAGTTTCTATACCCAGGACGACAGCCTCGTGGGCCGGCTGGGTGAGATCGATACCGCCCAAACCCCGGTGCATATCATGGTGGGCGAATACGATATGACCTGCACGCCCGATGATGCGCGCCGCACGGCCGAGGCCATTGATGGGGCCACACTTGCGATCATGCCGGGTATCGGCCATTTTCCGATGAGCGAAAACCCTGCGGCGTTTCGTCCCTTCTTTCTGGAAGCGCTGGACAAGATGGCCTGAACCGGTCGGGTTTCGCGGGCAGCGGAGGCCCGGGCGGTTTGGAACTGAAGAAATTTCGATACTTCATCGCGGTGGCCGAAGAGCTTCATTTCGGCCGCGCGGCGGCGCGCCTGGGTATCGCGCAACCACCGCTCAGCCGCCAGATCGCCGCGCTGGAACGTACGCTGCAAGCCCGCCTGTTCGACCGCTCGCGTAGCCAGATTCGTCTAACCCAGGCCGGCGAGGCGTTGCTCGAACGTGCCCGCGATCTGATCGAGCGTCTGGAAAGCACCTGTCGGGAGGTGCAACTGATCGGCCAGGGTGGCGCGGGGCGTCTGCGGATCGCCTTCGTCGGCTCGGCCACGCACGGCCCGCTGCCCGCGCTGATCAAGTTCTATCGCTCGCGTTTTCCGCATGTGGACCTGTCGCCCTCGGCGATGAATAACGCCGAACTGGAGCGGGCGCTGATCCAACGCGATATCGATATCGCCGTGGCCCGTCCGCGGCTGCGTGGCGACAATCTGCGCTCCATGCTCTTTGTCGACGAACCGCTGGTGCTGGCCTTGCCGGATACCTCAGCGCTGGCCCAACAGGCCGCGCCGGTGGCCCTGTCCGGTTTGGCCCGCGAAACCTGGGTGTTCTACCCGCGCCGGCCGCGCCCAAGTTTCGCCGACCATGCTGTGCGCTGCTGCGAAATGAACGGATTCACGCCACGCGACCAGATTTTCGCCCAGGACTACCAGACCGCCATATCGCTGGTATCCGTCGGCGTGGGCCTGTCGCTCGTGCCCGAAAGCGTGAGTCGGGTGCAGCGCCCCGGTGTGTGCTTTAGGCCCATGCTCGGTGAGAATCCGGGCACCCAGCTCACGATTCAGGCGCGCAACGACAATCGCCTGCCCCAGGTGCTCAACTTCTTCGATGCCGTGCGTGAGTTTGCGGGTCGTACGGGTTGAGCGCGTGACCGCGCATACCCGCGCGATGTCGTCGTCGAGGTTAGCCCGCAGCGTTTTTACAACACGATTGAAAAAACAACGCCGGCGTATGGCCGGCGTTGTTTTTGTCTAGCGAGCTTGCCTAGGTCGACGGCTTGTCGGGCAGCGCGAAGGCGATGGTGTAATCGCCGCGGTACGTGCCCAACGGTTGATGGCCGCCGGCGGTAATCACCACGTATTCGCGCCCGTCCGCGCCCCGATAGATCGACGGATTCGCCTGGCCGCCGGCCGGCAGGTAGGTCGACCACAACACCTTGCCCGTTTGGGTGTCGTAGGCACGCAGCATGTTGTCGGCGGTGCCGGCGATGAAGGTCAGCCCGCCGGCGGTCATCACGCCGCCGCCGAGATCCGGCACGCTGCTGGGCAGGGGCAGATTCTGCTTGAAGTTGAACGGGCCGGTATGGCGACTGTTGCCCAGGGGCGCACGCCACTTCGTTTTGCCGCTGGCCAGATCGATCTGGTTGATCGTCGCCCAGGGCGGGGCGTTACAGGGCATCTTGATCGGGCTGAGAAACGGATGCAGGTGGATGGCATAGGCCAGGCCGTACTGCGGTTTCCACGTGCCGCCGCCATACCCGTCCGGCGGCATGCCCTTGCCGTCCCAGCGCTGGATTGCGGGTGGGTGGTCGGCTTCGTCGCGCGGGATCAGGGTGCCGATAAACGGCAGATAGTTGGCGACGATATTCATCTCGCCGTCAGGCGAGAACGACGCGCCGTACCAGTCACTGGTGCCGTCGAAGGTCGGGAACATGATCGAACCCTGGCGGGTGGGCGGCGTGAAATCCCCCTTGTAATACGACTGCTGGAAACGCACGCGACACCACATCTGATCGAACGGTGTGGCGCCCCACATATCGGTGGCGCGCAGGTCGCGTTTGGGAAATTGCGGTTCGTCGGGGGAGTAGGGTTGGGTCTTGGACAGCCAGCCCTTGTCGTAGACGCCGTCTTCCGGGCCGCCGGGTACGGGCTGTTCCACCACGCGCTTGATCGGCTCGCCGGTCAGGCGGTTGAGTACGAACACCTGGCCGCGCTTGTTGGTCGACACCAGCGCGGGCGTGTGGCCGCCATGCCGGTCGGGCCACTGCACCAGACTCGGGCCAATCGGGATATCGAAATCCCACAGGTCGGTGTGCGCTTCCTGGAAGTGCCAGAGTTCCTCGCCGGTCTTGGCGTTGAGCGCGACGATCGAGCCGGAGTATGCATCGTCGAACGGCCGGCGCTTGTCGCCGAAGTAGTCGGGCGTGGCGTTGCCCGTGGGCAGATAGACGATGTCGTTGTCTTCATCGCCACTGATGCGCCCCCACACATTGGGGGTGGATGGCGTATAGATTTCGCCCTCGGCCAACGGCGCGGTGGGGTTGGCCTTGCCCAGATCCCAGTGCCAGACGAGTTGACCGGTGACGGCATCCCAGGCGCGCACGACGCCGGAGGGCTCGCCCCAATACCAGTTGTCGAATACATTGCCGCCGGTATAGACCCGGCCGTTCATGACCAACGGTGCCGAGGTTTGTACCAACGTACCGGGCTTCATCGGACCGATGTTCTGGGATAGATCGATCATGCCGTTCGTGCCGAAGCCGGGGCATTTCTTGCCGGTCTTCGCGTCGAGCGCGACGACGTATCGGCCCATGGTCGGCGCGATGATGCGCGTGGCGCACATCTGGCTGCCGTCGGGCGCTTGATAATCGGCCGGTGCCTTGTAGTAGGCCACGCCGCGGCAGTTGACGAAGTTGTTGACCGAATCGTCGATGCCCGTGGGTTTGAACTTCCACTTTTGCTTGCCGGTGGTGGCATCGAGTGCCACCACCCAGGCATTGGGCGTACAGGTATAGGCCGTATTGCCGATCTTGATCGGTGTGGCCTCCGAGCCCCAGTGCGGCGATTCGTCGTAGGCGTGATTCATGTCGCCGCTGCGATACGTCCAGGCTTTTTGCAGCTGCGCGACATTGTCGGTGTTGATCTGATCGAGCGGCGAGAATCGGCTCTGGCCCTTGGTACGGCCCCAGCTCGGCCAGTCGCCGGGACCGACCGATGTGGCCGGCAATGTGACGTGCTCGCCGTTGTCGTTATCCGCCACGGGGCCATCGGGATGGCTTATCCACGGCATGCTGAGCATTACGCCGATACCGACGACGATCAGCGCAAGCGATGCCAGACCGCTCGTCAGCGCCGGAGCCTTGGCCGACGCGATGCCACGCCATGCCCAGGGCAGCATCAACAGCAAAGCGATCAACAACGTCATGTCCAGACGTGGGATCGCAGTAAATACCGTCCACTGATTGAAGCCGGTTTCGGCAAACGACCAGACGACGACCGCCGCGAACAACAGCAGGTGCAGCCAGAAGGCAAATGCCGCGCCGCGCGATCAGCAGGCCGCCGACGAGCAGATACCCAAGGCCGCCGATCAGATAGGCCGGTGTGCCACCGACACGGGTAAGCCAGATGCCCTCGGCGAGTAGCAGCAGGCCAAAAATGACCGTCGCCACACCCATGACGAGAGCCAGACGATTCGTTCGCTTCATCGTGTGACACCCCTCGTGCCAATAATTGTCATATGCAATTAAAAGGGTAACAGGGCGTACCAGCGTCTGCTCGTTTGCGCGGCGCCACGACTCGCACAGCGAGCGCGCGTGTTATCGGATGACCGACGAGTAGCGGCCAGGCGCGCGACGGTTTACGCGCCAGGTTTGTCTTCACGATCAATAGCCTCTGCGGCTTGGTGGTCGTACTCGATCACCTCACCGTGCCTACGTATGGCAAGCCAGACGCTCAGCCCGGAATCGATGGATTGTGCCCGTCCACTCGTTCTCGCCGCGCTTGTGGGCGTGGCCCATCGCCAAATCGTTTAACATCGGGCCCACGAAAAAGCCGCGCTGTGCCGGCGAGCCCGTTCAATCAGAAGGAATGTGTTGTATGACCGCTACGATCCACACCGTTGCCGTCGAGAAAACCAGCGGCGATCTGGCCCGCGAGCAGCAGCTGGCCTGGAAGCTGGCCGAGCTGGCCACGCGTGCGAAGGACGCGCCGCAGGACGACGAGGCCGTGGCGATGGCCAAGAACCGCATCATCGATAACGCCGCGATCGCGCTCGGTGCCGCCAATGAGCGTGCCGTGAAGGTCGCCCGCAGCGATGCGCAGGGCTCGAAGGGCACCGGCAAGGCGACCGTCTGGGGCCTGACCGACACCTTCGCGCCGGTGCCCGCGGCCTTCGCCAACGCCGTGGCCGTGCGTTTTCTGGATAACGACGACTGCTATCTGGCGGCCGAGTATTCACATCCGGACGACAACATCTCGCCGATCATTGCAGTCGGCCAGCATCTGGGTGTGTCCGGCGCGGATATCCTGCGCGGCATCGTGGTGGCCTATGAAGTGCATGTGGCACTGGTGGGCACCGGCGATGGCACGGGCATTTGCCTGCACAAGCACAAGGTCGACCATATGACCCATATCGCCGCGGGCACCGCGGCCGGTTTGTCGTCCATGCTGGGGCTGACCACCGAGCAGACCTATCACGCGATCAACTTCGCGGTGCACAACGCCATTTCCTCGCGCCAGTCCCGCAAGGGCGATATCGGCGCCCAGAAGGAATTCGTGCCGGGCTTCTCGGCCGAGATTTCCATCAAGGCCGTCCACCACGCCATGCACGGGCTCAAGGGACCGAACCCGGTCTATGAAGGCGTGGATTCCATCATCCGTCGGTTCCTGAACGGCCGCGACGACGAAAACGCCGTCTACAAGGTCGAGCTGGCCGAGCCGGGTGTGGACGGCCTGCGCAACATCATGAAGACCTATCCGAAGCAGTACGCCTTCGAATACCAGGGCCAGGCCATCATCGACCTGGCGCTGGAACTGCGCGCTCAGCTGCCCAAGAAAGGCGACGACATCGATCTCGATCAGATCGAGAAGATCGTGCTGGAAACCAGCCATCACACCCATCACGTGATCGGCACCGATGCCCAGGACCCGCAGAAGATCGACCCGGATTCGCCGCGCGGCACGCTGGACCACAGCATCATGTTCGCCATTGCCCGCTGCATTCAGGCCGGCGAGTTCCACAAAGACCGCGCTTACCAGATGACGCAGGCTGAAAAAGACGAACTGCGTGCGCTGATGGCCCGTATCGAAACCCAGTTCGACCAGCGCTGGGAAGACCTCTACCACGACCAGGACCCGAACGTGCAGGCCTATGGCGGGCGCATGATCATCACCCTGGCCGACGGCAAGGAAGTGGCCGACGAAAAGACCCGCGCCAATGCGCACCCCGGTGGCGACACGCCCTGGCAGCGCCCGGACTACGAAGCCAAGCTGGCCGACTACACCAAGGATCTGGTATCGGATGGCGAGCGTGCCCGCTTCATCGAGGCCGTGAACGGCATGGACTCGATCAGCGGCGACGAACTGGCCACGATCAACCTCGTGGTGGATGCCGGCACGCTGGAAACGCCGGATACGCAGGGTATTTACTAGCGCTGGTTTTATCGCGGCTTTGCCGCGAAGTACCACGGCCCCGGCGCCTTTGGCGTCGGGGCCTTTTTATGTCGGATCGGCGAAATCACAAAGTGCCTACAGCGCAGTTTTACCTCGAGTCGAGTTGACTACATGGCCGCGACTTGATGTCGAGGCTAATGAGATTCCGGATTATAGAAATCGCTCGCGGGACGCACGATGTACCCGCACTGACCCTGATCAGTCCGAATTATCCAGACGATTTCGTCCCCGCGTGGATACGTGAGGCTGATAGTCGTTCGCTTAAGACCGCCTGCTTGTCGAATCCACGCCTTCGTGTCTCCACTGATCGCATTGCTTCTGAGCAAGTTTCTTTCTTGCTTGAGTAGAGACCGATATATCAGCCCCAGCGCGACTTCGTGATCCATCGTGTCGGCAATACGCTCGAACTCCGATTCGCTTTTTAGCTCGAAGCCGATAAATATCGCGTTGGCGTCGTCCTGTATCCAGACCGAGGATATGCATATCTCGTCTGGGCCGAAGGTCAAGTCGAAGTCTCCACCGCAGGTGAGCGCGAATTTCAGATCTTCGCCAATACGATGTAGTTCGGCTTCGTCGTAGTCGCGAGAACCCGCGATAGAAGGTACAAGCAGCAGGGCCAGAATAGCGAGCGCGAGTCCCGCGAGTTTGTTCATATCATTTAGTAGGCGGTGACGAGGGAATGACCAACCAGCTTGCGTAAAAGACGCCGCGTCGCAGTTTGCGGGAGTAGGCGCGCTTAGGCTTTTTATATATTACGGCGCGGATATTTCCTGTGGCGTATTTGGGCTTGTGCTGCCCGAGCCGTGTGACCTGTTTTAATGGCCTATTATCTACGCGGCCAAGACCGTTGAGAGGTTTCGACGCCAACTTTTTTCACGGAATGGAATCAGCGATTCCATGGGCTAGCGCCCTGTATTCGCAGGAGCTCTGTGCACAAAGACCGCGGCTAGGCGTTTTATCGGCACGCTCACCCGCGCCGTTGCGCGCCTGCGGCCGTGTTTCGTGTAAGCCAGGCCTGCACTGGCATGGCAGGCGCTGGCCAAATAGCACATAGCCTGTCCGTCGTGATCGCAACGATAAGATGCGCCGGCGCGAGTCGGTGAGCGCGGGGTAGACTCGATCCCTCGGCGTACTTCCCGCTAACTGCGTGCAAGCATTGCGAAATATCCCCGACGCTGTAAATATCTACGGCTCTACATGGGCCTTGGGAGCGGCGGATGGGCGAAGTCGACATTTTGATTCCGATTGAGATCTTTTTTCGTCAATCGGAGCTGGTGGTCACTTTCCTCATCATTCTCGTGGGCATCGCCTTCGGGAACCTCACTATCAAGGGGGTTGGTTTCGGCTCCAGTGGCGTACTCATTGCCGCGATGGTGGCCGGTTATTTCTTTCAGTTCGAGCCGGTGCCCATCCTGCAGAACCTGGGCATCGTGCTGTTTCTGCTGTGTGTCGGTCTGGAGGCCGGGCCGAGTTTCTTTCGTGCCTTCAAACAGTACGGCCGGCGCTTCATCTCCAATGTGCTCGTGTTGTTGCTCATCTCCTGGGTGAATACGGTCGCGATCATTTTCCTGAGCGGTATTCCGATCGGGCTGGGGCTCGGTCTGTTCGCGGGTGCTTTCACCTCCAGCCCGGCCTTGATCAGCGCCTTGCAGTTCAGCCCGGACGAGCAGGTGATCTTCGGCTACGGCGTGGCCTATCCGTTCGGCCTGATCGGGGTGATCCTGTTCATATCGATCGCGGTGCGTTTGTTACGCGGCAAGATGGAGGCCGAGATTCAGGGCCACAGCCGGCTGCACACGGCAGTATTCAAGCTCGAAAACGAAGCCTTGCACGGTCGGCTGATTCGCGATGTGGCCCAGTTTCGGACCCACGATGTGGTGGTATCGGGCTTGTTGCGTGATTTGTCCGTGCAGCCGGCGAGCGGCAGTACAGTGTTGCAAACCGGCGATCTGCTGCGCCTGGAAGGCCTGCCCGAGAACGTCGCGGCGGCCGGCGTGGACATCGGCGAGGAAGTGCACGAATCTTTCGATGGTCAGGCCGAGCTTGATACCCGCTCGATCGTGGTCGAGAACACGTCGGTGATCAATCGCTCGCTGCGCGATCTGGGCCTGCAACTGCGATTCAATGCGACGTTGACCCGGATCATCCGTGCCGATGTCGAATTCGTGCCGTCGGAGGATCAGGCGCTGGCCGATGGCGATGTCGTGGTCGCGGTGGGCTCGCCGTATCAGCTGGATCAGGTCGAACAGTTTCTAGGCCACGAACACCACACGGTGCAGCGGCGGGTGGATATCGGCTCGCTGGCGGCGGTGCTGTTTCTGGCCTTTGCGATCGGCGGGATCGTGGTGCCGCTACCGGGGTTGGGGCCGTTTTCGCTCGGGATTGCCGGCGGGGCGCTGGTGGCCGGACTGATTTTTGGCCACTTCGGGCGAATCGGCAATTTCATCGGCCGTTTTCCGCGTAACGCCACGCTCGTGCTCAAGGAGCTGGGCCTGGCGCTGTTCTTCGTCCAGGTCGGGCTGGAAACCGGCCAGAGCTTTGTCGAGTCACTGGATATTCAGGCGATCTACTACGCCTTCTATGCTTTGCTGTTCGCGGTCGTGCCGATGGCGGGCAGCTTTCTGGTGGGCCACTATCTGCTCAAGATCCCGGTCAGCGAATGCTTTGGCGTGATCTGCGGCGGCATGACCTTCACCCCGGGCCTCGACATCATCCACGAGGTGGATAAATCGGAGCGGCCGATCGTGGCGTATTCCTCGGTCTATCCGGTAGCGCTGATTCTGGTCATAGCGCTCGTGCAGGGCATGCATCTGCTGCTGGTCAGTCTCGGCGTGGCGCTCTAGAGTGTCGTGCAAGCACATGAACTAAAAGACATAATTCATATGTCCGCAAGCGCGGGCGGTCCCATTTCTTTGGAGTAAGCGATGTTCATCAACGGCGAATGGCTCGATGGCCGGCCGACGTTTGCGGTCACCAACCCGGCCACCGGCGAGACGATCGATACGGTGCCGGACTGCAACCAAGCGGATATCGAGGCCGCGATCGAGGCCGCCCACACGGCGTTTGCCAGCTGGCGGGCGACCGCGGCCTATCACCGTTCCGAGCTGCTGTATCGCGCCTGGCAGTTGATGAACGAGCGCAAGCGAGAGCTGGCCGAGCTGATGACCCGCGAGCAGGGCAAGCCGCTCAAGGCATCGCTGGCCGAAGTGGGCTACGGAGCGGATTTTCTGCTCTGGTTCGCCGAAGAAGCCAAGCGGGTCTATGGTCAACTCGTGCCCTCGGCTCGCGAGAACCAGCGCTTCATGGTGCGGCGCGATCCGGTCGGCGTAGTCGGCGCAATCACGCCCTGGAACTATCCCATCTCCATGATCACGCGCAAACTGGGCCCCGCGCTGGCGGCGGGTTGTACCGTGGTGCTCAAGCCGGCCGAGAGCACGCCGCTGTGTGCCAAGGCCATGTTCGAGATCTTCGAAGCGGCGGGCTTTCCCAAAGGTGTGGTCAATCTGCTGACCGTGTCGGATCCCACCGCGACCGGCCAGGCGTTTTGTAGCGATGCGCGGGTGCGCAAGCTCACCTTCACGGGTTCGACTGCAGTGGGGCGCAAGCTCAACGCCGAGGCCGCCTTGCACTTGAAGCGTGTGTCCATGGAGCTGGGCGGCCATGCGCCCGCGCTGGTGTTCCCCGATGCCGATCCGGTACACGCCGCCAAGGGCCTGTCGCTGGTGAAGTTTCTTAACATGGGTCAGGCCTGTATCAGCCCGAACCGGATCTATGTGCACGAAGATCATGGCGAGGCGTTTCTGGGCGAACTCACTCGCCGTGTTGCGCGCCTGCGGGTGGGCAATGGCATGGAAGAGGGCATTGGCATCGGCCCGCTGATCAATGAGGCCGCGGTCGACAAGATCGATGCCCAGGTACAGGACGCCGTGGACCAGGGCGCGACGGTCGTGCACGGCGGCACGCGCATGCGTGAGGGCGCGCTGGCGTCCGGGCATTTCTATGCGCCGACGATTCTGGCCGGTGTGACCCCCGAGATGCGAATCTATCGCGAAGAAACCTTCGGCCCGATCGCACCGGTTATCACCTATCGCGACACCGATGATCTGATCGCGCTGGCCAACGATACGGCCTATGGCCTCGCGGCCTATGTCTACAGCGAAAACCTCTCCACTGCCATGCGTGCGTTCGAAGGCCTGGACTTCGGCATTATCGGTATTAACGATATCAACCCCACCAGCGCGGCCGCGCCTTTCGGCGGCATGAAAGACAGCGGCATGGGTCGCGAGGGGGCCCAGGAAGGCATTGCCGAATATCTCGAAACCAAGACCGCCGGCCTGGTGGTCTGAGCGTCGGAGCCGTAGCCCGGACGTCGCCAACCGAATCGCGTAGACGGGTAATCGGCTTGTGCTTTCTACCTCGGGGAAGGTGGCGTACGCTGCGCCGCCCTCCCAATGGTTATACGGGTAGAAGATATGGCGTATGAATGGTTTGTGGCGTCACCGCAGGCGCTGCTGTGGGTGTTTTGCAGCACCCTCGCGATGTATGCGGCGGTCCTGGTTTTCGTACGCGTGGCCGGTGTACGCAGTTTTGCCGAAATGTCGACGTTCGACGTGGCGATCATGGTGGCGATCGGCTCGACCATTGCGACCACGATCGTGGCCAAGACCCCCTCGCTGATGGCAGGCGCGTTCGCGCTGCTGCTGCTCTACGGCTTTCAGCTCGTGGTATCGCGCTGGCGCACGCGCATGACGGCGGTCGAAAGCGCCGTCGACAACCGGCCGATACGGCTCATGGGCGAGGGCGGTCGCATGCTTGCTGAAAACATGCGCGTGGCGCGGGTCACCGAAGACGATCTGCGCCGTATCGTGCGCAGCGCCAACATCGTCGACTACACCACGATCCAGGCGGTGATCATGGAAGGTACCGGCAGCGTAAACGTGCTGCATGGCCATGGCGAAGCCCTCGCCGAGGATGCCTGGGTGCTCGATAACGTGCGTGACTACTCGGCGTAGCGCGGGCACGGTCTCGAAGAATCGTCAGAGCCTAGAACGTTGCCAAAGCCTGAGAGATAGAACCCGGCGGCTGTTCTTCGGGAATGGCCGATCGCGGCCTGGCGCGTGCTTCGATACCGGGTTCGGTTGGGTCCGGGCTGCGTTCGAAGCGCTGGCCGTCCTCCTGCGCTGCGGCCCGGTTAGAAATGCGTGCCTTCGAAGGCCTCGACTTCGGCATTAACGATATCAACCCCACCAGCGCGGCCGCGCCTTTCGGCGGCATGAAAGATAGCGGCATGGGTCGCGAGGGGCCCAGGAAGGCATTGCCGAATATCTCGAAACCAAGACGGCCGGCATCGTCGTCTGACCTGCACGTGCTCGGGCGCCGCGTGTGGAACGTCTGACCCGCGCGCTCGCGCAACGCCTTACATGCGTGGGTGCAGGCGTTAGGGCCGGCCCGGCGTCATGGGCGAGAGCGTGTGCCCGGTTGGCGGCCCAGCCAAGCGCGTGGTGCACGGCCTGGGCCACCGTACTAAGGCGTTGATCCCGCACGCCGATTTGGATCGCGGCTGGCGCCATCGGCTAGTCAGCGGTGCGCGCACTGGCTGGTCAGCGCGTAGCAACGGCGGGTGACTATATCGAAGCGCCTAATTCTGTCTATTCGACCAATTACCAGTGCATGAAAAAGCCGCTGTTTCGCAGCGGCTTTTTCAATGAGCACGGGGAAGTCGATTCAATCAGCCCGCTACGGCGATTGGCGATCGGCGTAGCTTTATTTCCAAAGTGCCGGGGCGTCGCGCCGGCCGGGTGGGCAGGGCGTGATTGGACAGCGTGTCAGGGGTGGGCCATGTCGTCGAATTCGAAGCATCCGTATCATCCGATTATCTATGTGCGCGGTTTTGCCGCCACCCAGGGCGAAATCGAAGATACCGTGGCCGACCCGTATATGGGTTTCAATATCGGCTCCACCAAGGCCCGCGTGGCCTGGACCGGCGACGTCAAACGCTTTTATTTCGAATCGCCGCTCGTGCGGCTGATGAGCGATCACAAGTATCAGGACGTATTCGTCGAAGGCGACGATCTGGTGGCCGCCGAACACAGCCGGCTGCCGATTCCCTATCAGTGCATCGTCATCTATCGCTATTACGACGAAGCCTCGCAGGATTTCGGCGATGCCAGCGTCACGCCGCCGATCGAGCATTTCGCTCGCGGTCTGGACCGGCTGATTCTGCGTCTGCGTGACAAGGTCTGTGCGAATCCCGACAACGGTGTGGCCCCGGATGATTTTCGGGTGTATCTGGTCGCGCATTCCATGGGCGGGCTGGTCTGCCGTGCCTTTCTGCAAAACCCGCAACTGGGCTCGGCGCCCGCGCGACAAGCTGTCGACAAGTTCTTTACCTATGCCACGCCGCATAACGGCATTGACCTGCGCATCGTGCGCAACGTGCCCGGCTGGTTTTCCTTTGGCGACGTGAACAACTTCAATCGCAAGCGCATGGCCGACTATCTGGCCCTGCCCGAAGGCCCGGATGTGTCGCGGGTGGTGAATTTTCCGGCCGATCGCGTGTTCAACCTCGTGGGCACGAACGCCCGCGACTATACGGCGGTGCGTGGGCTGTCGGCCTGGGCGGCCGGTGAGGCCAGTGACGGGCTGGTGCGTATCGATAACGCGACCACGCATGGCGCCGATGCCGACGGCAACGAGGTCGGCTCGCCACGGGCGTTCGTCAATCGCAGCCATTCCGGCTACTACGGCATCGTCAATTCCGAAGAGGGCTACCAGAACCTTACCCGGTTTCTGTTCGGCGGCATGCGCATGGATGGCCATCTCGATATCGATGCGATCACGCTGCCCGCCGAGGTGCAGAAAGAATTCGAGGCCGGGCACAAGGTCCGGGCGTCCTACCAGTTCGAGATCGTGGTGACGCTGCGGGGCTGCCAGTGGGAGATGACCCGCCGTATGGCACGTGAACAGTCGGCGATTTTTCGTACCTACGATGCGCTTTTCCCGGCCGACGCCAATGGGGTGCGCTCACCGGATCGCCGCCAGAGCCCGCATCTGTTCTCTGCGTTTCTCGATCCCGACAAGAGCGTGAAAGCCTCGAAATCGATCAGCTTCGGCTTCGATCTGAAAGTGCTGGTACCGGATTATGAAGTCGATGGCATCGCGTTCTTGAACCGCCACTACGAAGGTGGCTTCATCTATCGCGATCTCATTCTCGTGGAAGCGATACCCGATAAGGACGCGCCCAGCGGCTGGCGGGCGAAATACGGTTTCCAGAGCACCAATCCCGGCAAGCCCGGTATCAGCGCGACCGGACGCGATATCAACCAGGCCGAAAACAACCCCGACGGCCTGCGTTTCGAGATCCCGATTGAGCAGAGCGCCCAGCCGGGTATCCAGGGACGTCTGCGTATCGAAGCCCGTCGCTGGCGCTAGCCGCGTGTAGATGAGGTGGCAGGGCAGGCGAGAAAGAGGCGGAACGCGAGGGTGGCGCTTTTCGGTTCGCCCGGACAAGCGCGTAGGCTGTACCCAGATATGACGCTGGAAATGCCTGTTGCGTGACGGTGAACTGCTCGATGCGCTGGTGGTGGGCGCCGGCTTTTCCGGGCTGACGGCCGCTCGCCGGCTGGCCGCGGCCGGTCAGAGCGTGCGCGTGCTCGAGGCGCGCGATGTCGTGGGGGGCCGCGTACGCGCTGCACGATTGGCTGCACGCACAGTCGACGTGGGCGGCCAGTGGGTGGGCGCCGGCCACGAACGGCTCATGGCCCTGGCGGGCGAGGCGGGGGCGACGCTCGTGGCCCAATACGATCAGGGCAGGCATCTGCTGCAGATCGGCGATCGGCTACGGCGTTTTTCCGGTGTGATTCCGCCGGCCTCGCCACTGGCCTTGGCGGAAACGGCGCTGGCGATGCAGCGTATCGAATGGCTCAAACGCGGCGTTCGTGCCGACGCACCCTGGCAGCACGCCCGTGCCGAACGCCTGGATGCATTGACGCTGGATCAGTGGCGTCGGCGGTGGGTGCGCTCGGCCGGCGCGCGGGCGCTGTTTGATGCCGCCACGCGGGCGATCTTCTGTGTGGAGCCGGCCCAGATTTCCATGTTGGGTTTTCTGCAATACCTGCGTGCCAATCGTAGTCTCGATTATCTGGTGGACACCACCGGCGGCGCGCAGGCGTTCATCGTCGATGGTGGCATGCAGCAACTGGCGCGCTGGTTGGCCGATACGCTCGGCGAAGTCGTGCAGACCGGCGCCGAAGTCGTGGCCATCACCCAGCAGGACGATCGCGTCTCGGTTCGTCTGTCCGACGGCCGCGGCTATCACGCCCGCCGGCTGATCATGGCACTGGCGCCCTCGGCAACGGCGGCGATGACTATCACGCCAGCCTGCGCTGAACGTATCCAGCTGGCCCAGGGCTTGCCGATGGGCTCGGTCATCAAGTGTGTAATTGCCTATCCGCGTGCGTTCTGGCGCGAGGCCGGGCTGTCGGGCGAACTGGTGAGCAACCGCTCGCCGTTGTCGCCGGTGTTCGATGCCAGCCCGGCCGATGAAAGCATGGGCGTGCTCGCCGGTTTCGTGGCCGGGCGCCTCGCCACGCAGTACAGCGGCGATGACGCCGCGCGCCGCGATGCCGTACTTGCAGGGCTTACGAACGCGTTCGGCCCGGCGGCGGCCAAGCCGCTGGACTATGTCGACTATGACTGGACGACGGACCCCTACAGCCACGGCTGCTATGTAGGCGTACCTACGCCCGGCACGCTCAGCCGGCTCTGGCCTGCCTTGCGGCGGCCGACCGGGCGTATCCATTGGGCCGGCACCGAAACCGCGACCGCATGGACCGGGTATATCGAAGGTGCGCTGGAATCCGGCGAACGGGCGGCCGCCGAGGTCGACGCCGCGTTGCGTACCGCCCACTGATCCAGTGCGTTTGTCCAAGCCGCCGCCCGAAACCGCGATCGGCTACACATAAAAAATTCATATTCGGCTGCTAGCGTCCCAGGCTCGACAAGCAGGGGGAACGCCATGAAAAGCCGATGGATTCGTAGCGCGCTGGCCATAGCCGCGTGTTCGCTGGCCTATGTCAGTAGCGCCAATGCCGCGCCCTATGGCTGGAACTACCCGGCACCGATCAAGACACCGAGCGCGGCGGCCGACAACGGCAAGACGGTGCTGTTCGATGTCTCCCACGGGGCTACCCAGGGCAACGCCGACTGGGTGCTCGACGGCGGCTTTTCGGACTTTGCCGATGCGCTGGTGGCACGTGGCTATACCGTGGGCGAATACCGCGGCGTTGACAAGAACGACAACGGCATCATCGATTTCGTCGACGACTACAGCAGCCCGAGCCAGTCGGCGACCGACGCCAACGAGGCCGTCATTACCTATGCCGGCATTCGTCAGGCCAGCGTGCTGGTACTGGCGGAAAGCAACCGCCCCTTCACCCAGGCCGAACAGGATGCGCTCGAGCGCTTCGTGTCCGAGGGCGGCGGCATCTATTTCATTGCCGATCACTACAACGCCGATCGTAATCTGAACACCTGGGATGCCACCGAGGTGTTCAACGGCTACAACCGCTCGGACCTCACCCGCTATAACAAGGGCGGCGCCTACGGCGATCTGCGCAACCCGGGCACGGCAGAGGCCGGCTGGCTGGCCGAGACCTTCGGTGTGCGCTATCGCTTCAACGGCATCGACTGGAAATCGGGTGTCAGCGGTATCGAAGATCCGGCCGCCGTCGAGGGCCTGACCGAAGGCGTGGAGCCGGTCCTCATGGCCGGCGGGGCCACTCTGGCGATCGTGGATGCGAGCCGTGCCAAGGGGCTGGTGTACTTCTCGCCCAGCGACAGCCCCGAGAAGTGGGGCCCGGCGGTCGATCGGGGCATGTATTTCGGCGGCCGCGAGGAAGGCCCGTACGTCGCCATCGCCAAGGCCGGGCAGGGCAAGGCCGCCTTCATCGGCGATTCCAGCCCCATCGAGGACGACACGCCACGCTATCGCCGCGAAGAGAACGGCAACGACAAGAGCACCTACCCAGGCTGGACCGACAGCGGCAACGCCGCCCGGCTGTCGACACAGATCGTCGACTGGCTGGCCACGCCGGAAAGCTATACGCAGTTCGCCAGCGCCGAGCATCCGGCCGGCGAAGCCACGCCTACGCCCATGGCCGACGTGGAGAAATCCGACCCCGACAATGGTTCGCCCTGGCGCCAGCCCGATAGCGGCTACGATCCGTTCGACCCGGCCACCTTTGCCGACGGTGCCTACGGCGCACCGCAGCCGGTGGGTGGCGGTACGTCCTCGCCCGACCCGGATAGCGGCGACGCGGTATCGGTGCGCGAGGCGCTGGCCGCCAGCGAAGGCACCACGCTGACGGCCATCGGGCGTATCACCCGAGCGGTCAACGATCAGTACGCCCTGGAAATGGCCGACCTGGACGACGACTCCGAGCGGATCTACGTCAAGCTCGAGGCCGGCGATCGCGAGCGCTTCAGCCCCCAGAACGATCCGTCGCTGGTCGGCAAGACCCTGCGCGTGACCGGCACCCGCGACGTCTATATCGATGGGCCGAGCCTGGAATCCACCCGCGATCTGGAAATCGTCGATGCCTCGGCCGGCAATGACGCCGGCGAATGCGGCGACGACAACGGCGTGTCGGTGGCCACGGCTCGGGCCGCCTCGAACGGCACCTCGCTGGATGTCGTCGGCCGGGTCATCGAAGGCGTGAACGACCCGTACGCGATGCGCCTGGGCGATCTCGCCGGTAGCGCCACCATTGTGGTCAAGCTCGAATCCGACCAGCGCGGCATGTACAGCCCGGCCAACAACCCCGGCATCGTCGACGAAACCGTCTCCGTGCGTGGCGGCCAGCGCGACGAATATGCCGGCGAGGCCAGCATCGAGTCGGTGGACTCGCTGGCGATCGTTCAGTGCGGCAACTGATCCGCCTTTTATCTACAACTCATATCCCGCGGTTTTTATCATGACTTTTATGCAACGTATGCCCCTGCTGTCGAAAAGCATGCTGGTTTTCAGTGCGCTCGCCCTGGGGGCCGCCCTAAGCGGCTGTAGCGACGACAACAACGACGACACGAGTGCCAACGATAACAGCGACTCGGATTCGCCGGCCGCACAGACGGCGACCGTGGATTTCCGCGTGATGGAAACCACCGATATCCACGCCAACGTCAACGACTACAACTACTACAACGATACGCCGGACCCCGGCATCGGCCTGGTGCGTACCGCCACCCTCGTGCATCAGGCCCGCGAGGAAATGGACGTCACCGGCAACACCATGCTCGTCGACAACGGCGATCTCATCCAGGGCAGCCCGATGGGCGACTGGCGTGCCGCTGAAGGCTTGGCCAAGGGCGAGGTGCACCCGGTCTATACGGCGATGAATACGCTCGACTATGTCGTCGCGAACTACGGCAATCATGAGTTCAATTACGGGCTGGACTATCTGGCCAACGCCGTCGACGATGCCAATTTCGGCTATATCAGCGCCAACATCTTCAAGGACGACGGCGACAACAATCCCGACAACGACGTGCCGTACTTTTCGCCCTACAAGCTGGTCACGCAGTCGTTGACCGACCGCGAGGGCCACCAGCACGAGATCACCGTCGGCTTTATCGGCTTTGTACCGCCGCAGATCATGCAGTGGGATCGTTCCAATCTGGAAGGCACCGTCATCACCAAGGACATCAAGGCCATGGCCGAGCGCTATGTGCCCGAAATGAAGGAGAAAGGCGCCGATCTGGTAGTGGCCATCGCCCATTCCGGCGTGAATACCGAAGACTACGACCCGGCCAAGCGCGCCGAGAACAGCAGCTGGTATCTCGCCGATGTGAAAGGTATCGATGCCATCCTGATGGGCCATGCGCATCTGGTGTTTCCCGGTTCGGCATTTGCCGATACGCCGGGCGTCGATCTGGAGCGTGGCACCATCAAGGGCGTCCCGGCGGTCATGCCCGGTTTCTGGGGCGATCATCTGGGCATCGTGGACTTCACGCTCAACTACGAGCCCGATACCGATGCCTGGCGCGTGGCCGATGCAAAGGCCGTCGCACGGCCGATTTTCGCTGACGGCAAATCGCTGGTCGAAGCCGACGGCACGATCAAGGCGCTCATCGCCAGCGATGATCAGGCCACCCGCGACTACATGAGCCAGCCGCTGGGCGAATCCACCGACGATATCTTCAGTTTCCTGGCGCTGGTCAAGGACGATCCGTCGGTACAGATCGTGGCCGACGCCCAGAAGGCCTACGTGGAGAACCTGATCAAGGGCGACGTCGAACTGCAGGATCTGCCCGTGCTGTCGGCCGCCGCGCCCTTCAAGGCCTGCGATCGGAACGGCATCTGTGCCAACGAAAGCGACTTCACCACCGTGCCCGCCGGTGATCTGACGCTGCGAAACGCCGCCGACCTGTATCTCTACCCGAATACGCTCGTCGCGGTGAAGGTCAGCGGTAGCGAACTCAAGGGCTGGCTGGAATGCTCGGCGTCGCAGTTCTACCAGGTCGACCCCGACTCGAGCGAAGCTCAGCCGCTGGTCAACTACACCGGCTTTCCCACCTATAACTTCGACGTGATCGACGGCGTGACCTATCAGATCGACGTCACCCAGCCGCCGCGTTTCGACCGCAGCTGCCAGGTGATCAACGAAGACGCCAGCCGTATTCGCGAGCTCACCTATAATGGCCAGCCGGTCGCCGACGACCAGGAATTCATCGTGGCGACCAACAACTATCGTGCCAATGGCGGTCAGTTCCCGGGCACCGGCCCCGATCACATCGTGATCAATTCACCGGATGCCAACCGTACGATTCTGGCCGACTACATCCGCGACAATACGCCGGTGACGCCAACCGCGGATGGCAACTGGCGGTTTGCCCCGATTCAGAGCGGCGTGGACCTGACGCTGACCTTCCGCGTACCGAATACCGATCGGGCGCGTAACTTCGTGGCCGAACAATCCATGGCCAGCGACAGCTTCGATGCCCGTTTTCTGCGTGTGAACGACAACGATGAGCGGGTTTACGAGCTGAATCTGCAATAGGCCAGCCCGCCCGAGCCCGCTGCCCGACGTGTTCGGGTAGCGGGTTTTTTTCGTTGAGGCGGCGTTCGGCTGCTGCCCGGTTCCTGCTGCGATCGTGTGTGCCGCATGGTGTGCAAACAGGCATATACTCATTTGCGTGGTTGCAGTCGGCGCCAGGGCGCGGGCAACCGCCGGCTAGCGTGACCGCGCCCCGCGCGGCCTGCGATACGATCGCCACGCCAGCCGCTATTGCCATCGCATGAACAGCCAGGAGCAACGGACATGAGTAAGGGAATGGATCGCAAGAAACAGGGCAAGAAAGCGCCCACGCGTACCCTCAAGGAAAAGCGCGCGGAAAAAGCTGCCAAGGCCGAGGCCAGAAAAACGGTCTAGCCTGAAGCGACGCTCGGACACGGCCATCAACGGCGCGTGTTCGAGCGTTTTGACCGACGCCACTGTTGCGCGCCGGCGGCTAGCGCCCGCTGGCTAGCGCGTGCGTGGCCAGTAGGGTAAAGGCCGCCGCGCAATCTGTCTTTCGCCCTATTCGCGTTTCTTCGCGTTCATGGGCGGACAATCTGCCTGATTGGGCTTAGCCAACTGCGTTTCATGCATAAGCACGACCGGTTTTCGTGCCGTCGCGAGCGCTCGGCGCGAGACCCGGGCGACGGCCCGAGACGCAAAGCATGCCCCGGGCCGGGCGTGGTATCAGCCGTCGGCGGTAATCCGGTCGATGAGTTCCTGGCAGACCTGGTCGGCACGGGCGTTTTCGACCTGACAGGTGCCGGCTGCGGCATGGCCACCGCCGCCGTACTCCAGCATCAGTTTGCCGACATCGGTACGCGAGGATTTGTCGAAGATGCTCTTGCCGACGGCAAACACCGTGTTCTGCTGGCGAAAACCCCACATGACATGCATGGAGATGTTGGTTTCGGGGAACAGGGCATAGATGATGAAGCGATTGCCGGCCCAGATGGTGTCTTCGTCGCGCAGGTCGAGTACGACAAGGTTGTCGTGCACGCTCGCACAGCGTTCGACCTGTGCCTTGAACTTTTCCTGTTGCTCGAAATAGAGCTCCGTGCGTTCCTTGACGTCCGGCAGAGCGAGCACGTCTTCGACCGGGTGATCGAGACAGTAGTCGATCAGCTCCATCATCAGCTGATAGTTGCTGATACGGAATTCGCGAAACCGGCCCAGGCCAGTGCGCGCATCCATGATGAAGTTCATGAGATCCCAGCCCTGTGGGTCCAGCACCTGGTCCTTGGTGAAGTTGGCCGAGTCGCCCCGGTCGACTGCTTCCATCATCTCTTCCGAGATACGCGGAAAGCGTTCCTTGCCGCCGTAATAGTCGTAGACGACGCGGGCCGCCGAGGGCGCTTTCGGATCGATAATGTGGTTATCACGTGCGCCTACGCGCAGGGTTTCCGACGAGTGGTGATCGAAGGCCAGACGCACGCCTTCGACATACGGCAGGTTGGTGGTGATATCGCGATCACTGATCTCGATCTTGCCGTCCTGCATGTCCTTGGGGTGGACGAACTTGATCTCGTCGATCAGCGCCAGTTCCTTCAGAAGCATGGCGCATACGAGACCGTCGAAGTCGCTACGGGTGACAAGACGGTAGGGGTGATCGGCGGTGGTAGTCATATTTGGGATTCCAGCGGAGCAGGTCGGTCAAACGGCAGGCGTGGCTGCGGCGTCTCGGGACGCGCAGCGGCCTGGGTCGCGGCTTTATTAGGGAAGCTCTGCATAACCTCTCGCGGTTCGCGTTCGAGTCCTCAAATGCGTTGCGACAAGGCGTCCGAGCGCAGCGCCTGCCTCATTGGCAGGTCAAGCTCGGCAACGCAGTCGCAGCGCATTTGAGGCCGAACCCCTTCGGGGCCGGGGCTTTGTGCGCGCTTGATCGGCGTCAGTGTTCGCTACCGTGCAACGAGCACGCTACGCTCTCACTTCCTTGTCAATCGCGCGCAAAGCACGCCGGCGCGACCGTGACAGGTTGTGCAGAGCTTCCCTAGATGTCAACGGCCGCGGGGACGATCTCTTGAGCGTGGATGCATGGCATCGACGTTTGAACCTCTATCGGCGGGCCGCTGTACGGGTAAACCGTACGGCCCGGCCATCATGCACGGCTTATCTCGCGACGACAGGCCCGAACGGTTGGCCCGTGGCGAACAATAGCGACGGGCCTGGTGATATCACGGCGTCCGCGAGCACCGTTCAGTCGCCCAGGACGGCGACCCGAAAACGGCGTTTCTTGATGCCGGCCTGGCGCAGCCGATCGCGGGCCGCGACGGCCTGAGCGCGCGCGACGGCAACATAGCTGCGCGCCGGTGTAATTTCGATCTTGCCAACGTCATCGCCATTGAGTGCGCCTTCGCCGGTCAAGGCGCCGAGAATATCGCCCGGTCGCAACTTGTCGCGTCGGCCGCCTTGAATGACCAGCGTCGCCATGGGCGGCTGGGCCCGGGCAGATGCCTGCGTTTGGGGCCAGCGCGTCCAGTTCAGGCGAAAGCCGCCGGCGGCGGCGATACGCTCGGCCCGGTCGCGTTCGCGTGGCGTACACAACGACACGGCCCGTCCCGCTTCGCCGGCACGGCCGGTGCGGCCGATGCGATGCGTGTGGGTATCGATATCGCGTGCCAGATCCAGGCTGACCACCAGCGGTAGTGATGCGATATCCAGCCCGCGTGCGGCCACGTCGGTAGCGACCAGCACGGCACAGCTGCCATTGGCAAAGCGCAGCAATACTTCATCGCGTTCGCGTTGCTCACGATCGCCGTGTAGCGCCAGCGCCGATACACCACGCTGATTCAGATGGGCGCATACGCGGTCGACTTCGTCGCGTCGATTGCAAAACACCAGGGCCTGGGTAAAGGCTTGTCGGCGTTGCTGGGTATCGGCCAGCACCCGATCGAGGGCGCTGAGTTTGTCGGCATCGTCTACCTGATGAAATATCTGGGTGATGCGCAGTGGCTGCTCGGCCGCCGTTGCGGTGATCTGTTGCGGCTCGCGTTGCAGTTGTGCCGATATGCTGCGAATTGCGTCCGGCCAGGTCGCCGAGAACAACAGCGTCTGGCGATCGTGCGGCACGCCTGCAACGATGGCCTCGATATCGTCGATAAAGCCCATATCCAGCATGCGATCGGCTTCGTCGAGTACCAGCGTTTGCAGCGCATGGGTGTGCAGGCTGTCGCGGCGCAGATGTGCGAGCACGCGCCCCGGCGTGCCGACCACGATATGCGGCGGTTGAGCCAGCGATGTCACCTGGGCACGCATCGGCGTGCCGCCGCACAGCGTCATCAGCTTCACGTTTGCGATCGTCGCTGCGAACTGGCGCAGCGCCTGGCCGACCTGATCGGCCAGCTCGCGGGTGGGGCAGAGCACCAGCGCCTGCGTTTCGGCGCGCTCCACGACCAGCTTGTTGAGGAGTCCGAAACCGAAGGCCGCGGTCTTGCCGCTGCCGGTTTCGGCCTGGCCGAGCACGTCCTCGCCGGCAAGTATGGCCGGCAGACTCTGGGCCTGAATCGGCGTCATGTCGGTGAAACCGCGTGCGGCCGCGCTTTCGATCAGTTCGCGCCGCAGCGCCAGGGTAGAAAAGTCGTTCATGCGCCATGATCGCATGCGAACAGCGGCGCGCGCTGTGCCAGGCGAAGGCGCTATTGATGATGTATGAAACGCGGCGGGCTGCGCACAAGCGAGCATGCTGGCCGCCCATGAACGCGAAGACAGGCAAACAAGGCGAAAGATACGACACCGGGACGCCACTCGGCCTGGGGTTCGCGCAGCATGCCGAATTTTTTACATCATCAAGAAGGCACTTATACGTAACCTCGATACATGCCGGGCTGTGGTAACTTTTTTGCGCCGTTTTTTTTGACAACGCCCCAATGAACGACACAGCTGCCAGCAAGCGCCCCGGCCCGATGGCCATTCTTGGCTATTTTTTGCTGGCATTGCCGGCCGCGGCTGCGCCGGCCCTGCTGCTTGGTATTGCGCAATCGGGCGGGCCCCAAAACCGGTTCGAAGGCTCGGGCGGCGTGGACGTGTTCATGTCCATGCTCACGGCCTATGGTTTCACGCTGCTGGTCATTCTCTGTGCCTATTCGGCCTTTCACGGCCGGGCACGCGCGCTGTATATCGCCAATACCGTACTGGCGGTCATGGGGCTCGGGGTGTTGGTCAGCCTGTCCTGGCACGGCGTGATCTGAGCACGCGCGCGCCTTCGCGCAGGATTAACGATCGCCGTCGTGGATCGAGGAAGGATGGCGGCACAATGGCCGTATATCGATCTGCATATAGGGAAACAGCGGCAGCTGGGTAAGCAGTTCGTGAAGCTCGCTGTTGTCGGCCACATCGAAGATGCTGATGTTTTCGTAGGCGCCGGCAATACGCCACAGATGACGCCAGTGGCCGCTTTGCTGCAACGCCTGGGCCAGGGCCTTTTCCCGGGCCTTGAGTTCGGCCGCGGTCTCGGCGGGCATATCGCCCGGCAGGGCGACGCGCATATGGACATGAAAAAGCATGTTGTCTCTTTGTCGAAATGAGGAGGTGAGTGGTTAGGGCCTATCTCGTGACGACAGGCCCTAAAGCGTGTTCCGTCCGTCGAGATAGGCCTGGCGCCAGCGGGTGATCTCGACGCGTTCGAACAGCTCGGCCTTGTAGAACGGGTCGGCTTCGATGAAGGCGCGGGCTTCATCGCGTGTTTCCAGTGCCACCAGATACAGCCCGCCGCTGGCGTGGTCGCCAGCGTCGTCGAGCTTGGCGCCGCAGGCAATCAGCAGATGCATGTTGGCGTCCAGATAAACCAGATGCTCGTCGCGTACGGCCAGACGCAGATCGTGGTGGTTCGGTTTATCGAAGGTTTCGATCATATAAGGCATGGGTCATCGCTCCTCAGGCAGAGATAAAGCCCCACAACAACACGGTGGTGCCGAAGATGAAACCCAGATAGAACAGCACGAGCACCATATAGCCCATGACGTCGCGTAGCTTGAGCCCCGAGATCGCGAGTACCGGCAACAGCCAGAACGGCTGGACCATGTTCGTCCACTGGTCGCCGATCTGCACCGCCAGCGCGGTCGCCGGTTGGGAGGCGCCCAGCGATTTGGCGGCCTCGACCATCACCGGGCCCTGCACGGCCCACTGGCCGCCGCCGGACGGGGCCAGCAGGTTGACGATGCCGCCACTGATGAACGACCAGATCGGCAGCGTTTCGGCGGTCGAAATACCCACGAATGCCTGGGCGAATGAGGTGACCAGACCCGACCCGGTCAGGATGGCCATGATACCGGCATAGAACGGGTACTGAACGATGATCCCGGCGACGATGCGCACGCCGTCATTGAGCGCGCCCAGGTATTTCTGGGGCGAGGCGAACAGCAGAATGCCTAAAAAGACGAAGGCGAAATTGAGGATGTTCAGGTTCAGCGAGCCGCCGTCGTAGAAATGCAGCAGGACATAGATCAGCCCCAGCAGGCCGATGCCGATACCGATCGCCGGGCTGTCGTTGAGCCGTTCGGCGACCGTGTTCTTCGGCGTGGGCAGGCCCTGGTCGGGGGTGTCGCCGGCCGCGCCGTCATCCATCTTGATCTCGATGATGTCTTCATCGCGCTTGGGGTGCATCCAGGCGTTGAAGAACGGCAGGGTCACGAGCACGGCGATCGTTGCCCCCAGTACGAACGGCGAGAAGATGGTGTCGCCCAGCGAGACGATGCCGATCTGGTCCTCGAGAAAATGACCCGGCGTGGCCAGTAGCAACGGCACCGTGCCCGACAGGCCGATGCCGTACAGGGCGAAACCCGAGTAGGCCGCAGAAATGACCAGCGGGTAATGCAGCCCGCGCACGTTCATTGCCAGTTTCTGGGCGACCAGACTGCCGATGACCAGGCCGAACCCCCAGTTCAGCCAGCTGCCGATACCGCCGACCAGGGTGGCCACGACAATGGCCATGAATGGTGTCGACACGCTGGCGGCAATACGCCCGAGCACGCTGTCGACGAGCGGTGTCTTGGCCAGGATATAGCCGGCGAGCAGGATCACCGTCATCTGCATGCTGAAGGCCAGCAGATCCCAGAAGCCATCGCCCCAGTCGTTGAGTGCCTGGACCGGATTGGCGCCCTCGATGGCGACCGCGAGTACGAGCGTCAGCGCGGTCAGCAGGATGGCGATCACGAGCGGGTCGGGCAGGTAGCGGTTGACCAGCCGGGTGAAGAAATTGGCTATCTGGTTCATTCACATCACTCAAGGTCGAGCGGAACACGGGACGCGTATTTGTTCGCTGGGCGAACGATCGTTCGCATCCGAGACGGTTGGCTAACCTTCCAGATGTGGTCAAGCCTTGGAATACGACTTTGGTCGTAGAGAAGAGGTCGGTTTCGCGTGTTTCAATCGCCGGCCTCGTTTGTCGCTTGCAGGAGCCGGATATGCCCGAGTTCAAAAAACGCCCGGTTGGGGCCAACTGGGGCGACTACGGCGCCGACGACCAGCTTGGCCGGGTCAACCTTTTGAATGAAAAGCAGGTATTGAAAGGCGTGGCCGAAGTACGCGCCGGGCGTACCTTCTGCCTGTCGTTGCCGCTCGATCTACCCGGCTCGAATGCCCTCAACCCGCGACGATTCCCGCCGCGCCTGGCGCCGACCTGCCTGGGTGATGACCGCTATATCAATTTCGCCCTGGCCAATAACGATCCGCGTTTGTGCGACGTGGTCAGCGACGACGAAGTCCGGCTATCGCTGCAGTACTCCTCGCAATGGGATTCGCTGGCCCATGTGGGCGCGCTGTTCGATGCCGACGACGACGGCGAGGCGGAGATGCGTTATTACAACGCCCATCGCGCCGACACCGATGTGTGTTCCCATACGGCCGATGATGCCTGGCACGGCAGCTATGCCCGGCGCCTGGGTATCGACAACTTCGCCGCGCACGGCATGCAGGGGCGCGGTGTGCTGATCGACCTGGTTCGCGTGTTCGGGCGCGAGCGCTGCGTGATCGGCTACGACGAACTCATGCAGGCGATCGAGGCCCAGAAGGTCACGATCGAGGCCGGCGACATGCTCGTGCTGCGTACCGGCTTCGCCGAAGCGATCGTGGCCATGCAGGGCGAGCCCGATATCGACGTGCTGCGAAATACGGGCGCCGTGCTCGATGGCCATGACACGCGTCTATGCCAGTGGATCACCGACAGCCAGATCGCCACCCTGGCCGCGGATAACTATGCGGTCGAGAACCTCGACGATCCGCTGGGCCCGCATGTGCATGCAAAGATGCCGCTGCATCATCATTGCCTGTTCAAGCTCGGCCTGCCCCTGGCTGAGCTCTGGTATCTGCAGGCGCTGGCGGACTGGCTGCATGCCAACGATCGCTCTCGGTTTCTGTTGACCGCGCCGCCGCTGCGTTTACCCGGCGCGATCGGTTCGCCCGTGACCCCGATTGCCACGGTCTGATCGATCAGCGCAGAACCGATCCGGCCGGCGGGCTAGGCGAATGCGCTGGCGAGATCCAGATAGTCGCCGCTGTGCTCGCGAATGGTGCGGCCCTGATCGAGAATCTCACGCGACACATCGCGAAAATGCGGGCGTTCGGCCATGGTGTCGAGCCAGCGTGCAACATGCGCGAAACCGGTGAACCGATAGCCCACGGCGGCGATCTGGTAGAGCTCGCAGGCGATGGCGAGATCGGCCAGATCCGGGTGATCATGCCCGCATAGCGTAGGCGTGGGCCCGGTCTGGCCGGCGAGCTGGCGTTCGAGCTGGGCCAGGCCGCCCCGCAGGCCGTCCTGTAAGGGCTTGAGCTTGTTCGCCTGCAGCTCGTACTTGAGCATGGGCAGAGTCAAATGCAGGTTCATGATGTCGTGGAACATGTCGAAGGCACGCACGTTGTTGTGGTGCCAGGCCAGCCAGGTATCGGTGCGCGCGCAGCGCAGGGCATCATCGGTGGCATACCAGTGCGCGCTGGCTTCGCGATCGGGCGCGATACGACAGAGATAGCGCATGATCGCCTGGCTTTCAGCCAGCCGCGAGGGCGCGGTCTCGGGCGCCGCGTCATCGGCCTCGACTACCAGCGCGGGGATGGTTTCGAAGGCGTTGATGTGCCGAGCGAACCAGGCTTGCCGTGTTTCGCCGTTGGCGAAATCCACCGCATGCCAGGTATACGGAATCGCCAGTTCGCGCAGCAGGATTTCCACCGCGCGGCTGGGTTGCGACAGCCGGTGTGCGTACAGGTCGATCTTCATGGCCGGCCCCGCGTTATGACATGAGTGCCGCGCGTGTTCAGGCGCGCGTTGAAACCGGCCCGGACCGTCGTACCCATCAGGATTTTTGCTGGCCCAACGCTTCGACGACCGCGTTGGCGTTATCGAAATGATCGCCTTCGAAAGCGCGCAACTGTTCGAGCAGATCGGCCGGTGCGCCGTTACCGGCAGCCACGCCGGCCAGTTCGCCGCCGGTGGCCGGAAAGTTGGCGTCTTCGAGATAGCTAGCGAGATCAATCGGGTCGTTGCTCATGACCATTTCCTTGTTGCGGGACGGAGCGTGCGCCGTTATCCGGGACGAATTGCTTGTGGCCTGAGCACCCCAGTAGGGATGCATCAACATGGCCAAGGCCGTTAGCCAAACAGACTTGCGCAGCGGGGTCAGTCCGTAATACTGCGCAGGGTGTGCCCCCGTGGCGTATAAGCGCGGCGCCGCATCGCGTATTCGCGCACAATGACCGGCGTTCAATAAGCGAGCCTCGCCCGGCGGGCGACAAGCCATCGAAAAGCACAACGAACGGTTGCCCGTATTGCTTTTGATGGCGCTTGAAACGCCCCGGCAAAATCAGCTGTTCGGGGGCTACGATTCGTCACGGCTGCAGGAAGTAGCATGCGCGCGATCTTTGTTCGAGGTGAAACCATGCACTGGCCGGGTGTGCGGCTATGTTCGGCGCTCCTGGTGGCGATCGTGGCCGCTCAGGCGGTCACACTGCTCGCCATGGGCCATCCGTTGATCTGCGAATGCGGCCATGTCGCGCTCTGGCACGGCGCGGTCTCGGGTTCGCAGACATCGCAGCATCTGACCGACTGGTACAGCTTCACCCACGTGGAACACGGGTTGTTGTTCTACGCATTGCTCATGCTGCTGTTGGCCGGCACGCCGTTTCGGGGCATCGTGCTGATCGCCTTCGGCATCGAAGCCGTCTGGGAAGTCGTCGAGAACACGCCGTTCATCATGGATCGCTATCGCCAGACCGCGCTCGCGGCCGGCTATTTCGGCGACAGCGTGGTCAACTCCGTGGGCGATACGTTGTCGATGGCGCTCGGACTGGTCATTGCCCGGTTCGCGCCGTTGCGCCTATCGCTGGCGCTGGTGGTGATCATGGAATGCGTACTGCTGTATGCGATTCGCGACAATCTCACCCTGAATATCATTCAGTTGATCTACCCCATCGAGGCGATCAACCAGTGGCAGGCGGGCGGCTAGGCGCGTTCCTGATAGTGCGTCACGCCAACGCCGGGCGCGCATAAAGGCGCAGATGCCTGCCCAGAGGCCAGTGTGCTGGCAGCCCGTCCTGAGCATGCGATGATGAGCGCTCATATGCCGCCAGACCGCGCGAGTTTGCTGCCATGACGAATGCCACCCCGCGTTTTTTCAGACCCCCGAGTTTCCTGGCCCGTGTCGCCCTTGTCGTGGCTTGTGTCGGCCTGCTCTCAGCCTGCGGTAGCGACGATGACGAAGGCTCGGCGGCCGCGGCCCCCGAGGTGAGCGAAACCGATACAACCATCGCGGCCGATGACAGCCAACTGCGTTGCCCGGGCGGCGATGCGCTGATCGCACGGGTACGCGCCTTGCAGGCGAAGTCCGATCCGCAAGCGACACGGCGCTGGGTTGCAGATGTGCTGGCGGGGCCCGAGCGTTCGGGCTGTGCCAGTTTCAAGACCCTGGACGACGCTCAGACCGAACGCTATGTGACGCTGCTCTATGACGGGGACGCGCGGATGTCGCCAGCTCTGGCCTTGCATCAGACCCCGGCGGCCCAGAAAGTCATTCTGCACGCCTATCGCGAGGACCCGGACGCGGTGACCGACAACGCCGGGCTGGCCGCGGCCGTGGCGATGGCCCAGATCCAGCAGGGCAAAAGTTACGAGGCTGCCTATCGCGATCTGGCCTTTGCCGCGCTCAACGACGGGATCGATGCTGGTTATGTGCGCGGTTATCTGACCCATTTCGGCTGCGGCTACGAAGACGCGGTCTGGGCGGCCAAGACCCGCGAACGGATCGATTTTCTGGCCGGCGATGCGTTTCCTGCCAGCACCCGCGCAGGCGATGCACAAAAATCGCAACTCATTGAAGACCGCATGGCCCTGCTCAAGCAGGGCGAAGTGCCGCAATTGCGCGCCGATTGCCCGTTGAGCACGCGCTACGCGGCCGATCACAATGGCGATACGCTTACGCGCCTGAAGCTCAAGGCCCAGCAACTCAGCGACTCGCTGCGCGCCACCTTCGACGGCTACGCCGAGCGCTTTACCCATGACGACAGCGATAACGACCACAGCGGCAACGCCAAGGCCCGCCCGCACAGCAACTGGACGCTGGAAAAATTCGAGCGCCAGATGGCCGAACAATATGCCGCGCTGGAAGACTTCGCCCGCCAGAGTGGCGACCTGGCCAGCGCGCGCTGGCAGTTCTGTGCCAATCGCTTCGATCGCAGCTTCGATTTCGAGGCCATCGCCGACTGTGTGAAAGCCCAGCCAACGCCCGCCGAACAGGATAAAGCGCAGTCGTCCGACAAGCGCTAACGCCACGCACGTGGGCAATTCAACGGATTGCGGTGGCACGGCCGACGCCCGACAGTAGGCAGCCTTCATTCAGGCCGCCAGCGCGCTGCGCAACCGCGGTGCGACGCCCGTGTTCGTCCCGCGGGCGATCACGCCGTCGACGGCACCACCGGGAGCCACCCGTGATCTCGTTCATGAATCGATCGTTTGGGCTGGGCGTTAACAGCATCCTGCCGCGTACGGATTTTCCCCGCGCGAAGCAGGTCGATCTCGACCGTTATATGCGCGACTGGTACGTGATCGCGCATAAACCGCCGTCGATTACCCGGACCGCGCACAACGCCGTCGAGCGCTATCGGCGAGCGGGTGACGACCGGGTCGATGTGACCTTCACCTTTCGAAAAGGCGGCTTCAACGCCCGGCAAAAACGCATGCGCCCGACCGGCTATGTCGTGCCCGGTACCGGCAATGCGGTGTGGGCCATGCAGTTCATCTGGCCGATCAAGATGCAGTTCGTCATCGCCTACGTGTCGGCCGATTATCGGCATACCATTGTCGCCCGCGAACGCCTGGATTTCGTGTGGATCATGTCCAGTGAGCCGACGATCGAAGCCGACGACTACAATCGCCTGGTCGAACGCGTCGCACGCATCGGCTACAACCCGTCCCATCTGCGCGTCGTACCCCAGCAAAAGCGCTAGCGCGACGCCGACGCCTGATGGCGTAAGCGCGCGTTTTTTACCTGTTGCGGCGTGGCTGTACCCCGGTCTAGAGTCGCGACAGGGGGAGGATGCGCGAGCTGGGGGGCGATATGGCGCGTCGACGCAGGTCCAGAATGAGGCGGCGCGTGCGCCGCGCGCTCGCCGCACTCGCGGTTCGGCCCTGGTTGGCCTGGCTACTTGCCGGGCTGGCCGGCTTCGTTTTCATTGGCTATGGCCTGGGCGGCCTGGCGGGCTTGTACGAAGCGTATCCGGATGCGCTGGGGCGCCCCGCGCATGGCGAGCTGTTCGTTGCACTGGCCTGGCTATGGCTGATCGGGTGCTGGATAACGGCGGTCGTGGTGCCCCTAAGACGGCGGTGGCGACATCGAAGACGGCGCCGGCGACGGCATCGATCGCGCCGCCAGCGTCCAACGCCCTATGTATCCGCGCCGCGCTCGAAGGTCCAGACGCCGAAATCGCCCGACATCTACACGGCCACGCCCGCCGCGGTCAGCGAGCCGAACATTGCCCAACTTGGGGCGCGCGAGTTCGAACAACTCATCGCGGCGTCTTTTCGGCGCAAGGGCTTCGAGGTCGAATTCACGCCCGAGCACGAACGCGCCGGCATCGATCTGGTGCTGCGCGAGCGCAACAAGGTGCTGCTGGTTCAATGTCGACACGGTAGCGACGCGTCTGTGGATGTTGCCATCGTGCGTGAACTGGTCGACCTCGTGGATACCCGCAAGGGCCAGAAGGCTATTCTGGCGACGGCCAGTCGCCTGAGGCCGGCTGTCCATGCCTTCTGCCGGGCGCATTCGATTCATGCGCTGGATATCGACCGGCTGCTGCTGTTCGCCGACCCGGCAGCCATGCCGCCCCTGGAAAAACGCCGGGACGACCCGGTGGATACCGGCGTTGACGGGGGCGATCCCACGGCTTCCACGGGCTGAGCCTTTGCATGCGCACATTGACAGCAGAAAAACGCGCGGCTACTTTTGCGCCTTCTGATTATTCGGATTGTGCTGTAGGCATTCGATGACATTCGCATTCGCCCACGTAGTCGTAGCGCTCACCCTGGTGGTACTCGTAACCGCCGGGGGCGCTGGCGTGGGCGACAGGATGATCTAGACAGCACATTCCGATCGCGACGCAGGCCCCCGGCACCGCAAGGTTCCGGGGGCTTTTTTTTGTCTTTGACCAGGGCGATTTTCAGGTGAACGCAGCACAACAGATTTTGCAGATACTCACGGGCCACGGGATCGATACCGTGTTCGGCTACCCGGGCGGGTGCATCATGCCGCTCTACGATGCGCTGGTCGACGATGACCGGATTCGGCATGTGCTATGCCGCCACGAGCAGGCCTGTGCGCTGGCCGCCGACGGCTATGCCCGCGCCAGCGGGCGCGTGGGTGTGTGTATTGCAACCTCGGGGCCGGGGGCCACCAATCTGATTACCGGTGTCGCCAATGCCCATCGCGACTCGGTGCCGCTGGTGGTGATCACCGGCCAGACGCCCTCGGCACTGATGGGTACCGATGCCTTCCAGGAAGTCGATGTGTTGGGCATGACGCTGGATATCGTCAAGCACAGTTATCTGGTGACCGACGCCAGCACGCTGGCAGCAACGCTCGACGAGGCCTTTGCATTGGCCGCGTCGGGCCGGCCCGGGCCCGTCTGGATCGATATCCCCAAGGATGTGCAACTAGCCGAAGTCGACGCCGACTATCGTGCGGCCTCGATCAGCGCCGCCGAATACCGGTCATGGGCAACGGCGGAGCCCGCGATCGACAGCGCGCTCGCACTGCTGCGCTCGGCGCAACGACCCCTGCTGTACAGCGGCGGCGGCGTGAGCAAGGCCAATGCAGAAGCCGCCTTTCGCGAGTTCGCCGCCGTTGCAGCCATGCCGCATGTGAATACGCTCAACGGCATCGGCAATCCGGGCCGCGATTGTCCTGATCATCTGGGCATGTTGGGCATGCACGGTTCGCGGGCGGCCAATCTCGCCGTGCATGACTGCGATCTGCTGGTGGTCGTCGGTGCCCGGCTTGATGATCGTGCCACCGGGCGTCTGGGCGGCTTCGCCCCGAACGCACGGCTGTTGCATATCGATATCGATGCGGCCGAATTCAACAAGTTGCGGTGTGCCAGCGCGGTCGTGCAGGGGGATCTGAACGCCGTTCTGCCCGCACTCACGCAGGCGCTGCGTACGGCGCCGCTGGCCATCGATGCCTGGCGCCGGCAGTGCCGGCAATGGCGGGCGCTGCATGGCTTTGCCGTGCCCCCACAGGCGGGTCATGCAATCAGCGGCCCGGCCTTTGTTCGCGCGCTATCGGATCAGGCGCCGCCGGGTACGACCGTGGCCTGCGATGTGGGCCAGCATCAGATGTGGGTGGCGCAATATTTCGACTTTTGCGCACCGCGCTGTCATTTGAGCAGTGGCGGTCTCGGCACCATGGGCTACGGCTTGCCGGCTGCGATCGGCGCCCAGTTCGCCCATCCGCAACGACCGGTGGTCAACGTCGCCGGTGATGGCTCGTTTTTGATGAACCTGCAGGAGCTGGCCACCGTCGGTCGCTATGGTCTGCCGGTAAAGATCGTGGTGCTCGACAACGCCTGTCTGGGCATGGTGCGCCAGCAGCAGGAACTGTTTTACGACAACCGCGAAAGTCAGATCGACCTCGACGACAACCCGGATTTCGTGATGCTGGCCCGGGCTTTCGGTATCGCGGCCGAGTCGATCTGTCGTGCCGCGGATATGCCGGCAGCCATCGATCGCCTGTTTGCCCATACCGGACCCTGTTTGCTGCATGTCGCGGTGGCTCGGGCAGGCAACGTCTGGCCGATGGTGCGTGCCGGCAGCGCCAATATCGACATGATCGACGCCCCGCCCGCGGGCCGACATGACCACGTGACCCCCATTGCCACAGCCGGAGCCTAGTTCGATGTCCATGAACGATAAACCTTTACATACAATGACCTGCTGCATTAAGCCGGAAACAGCAGCCCTGGAGCGGATACTGCAGGTGGTGCGTAAACGCGGGTTCTCGGTCGAGCGTTTCACGGCCGAACACGACAAGGGACGGCTGCGCATCCGGCTGTCGTGTTCCGGCAGCCGTTGTCCGGACATGTTGCGTGCGCAGCTGGACAAGCTCCACGGCGTGCAGTCGGTGTGTCTGTTGCCCGGGGCATCGACGGCCTCCAATGATCGATTGTCGGCGGTGATGCCGGCGCAATCTGCGGTGTGACAGCGGGCGACGCCACCCGGCCTGGGCCATGCCGTCGACCGGGATGATCTGAACTACGTTGGAATGCGGATTGATTTATAGCGGCGGCGCTTTCAGGGTTTCGAGTCGCGTGGGCGACAGCCCGCGTGGCGTTTTCGCTTCGATAATGGAGGATGTATGCCGGAATTGGGACTGGCAGTGATCGACACGTCCGTACAGCAAACCAACCGCTGGTTGGGCGCGATCATGGCCGATATGGACACCGACGATAAGCAGTTCGCGTTTCAGGCGCTCAGATCGGTGCTGACCACGCTGCGTGATCGCCTGCCGATCGATGTCGCCGCGAATCTCGGTGCCCAGCTGCCGCTGCTCGTGCGCGGCGTCTATTACGACGGCTATGTGCCGGCCGACACGCCGACCACGTATCGCCGCGCCGAGGACTGGCATGCGGCCGTGGCTGCCGCAGGCGACAATCTCGACGGCGCACAGCTCGAACGCGCATCGCGTGCGGTGCTGGGCGTGCTCGAAGACGAGCTTGATGCCGGCATTGTCGCCAAGGTGGCCGATTCCCTGCCGGACGACGTGCGCTCGGCGGTGTCGATCTAGCCGCGAAACGGCTGCACAGGGTCAGCGTCGAACGCTGGCCGGATAAAAGCGCGTTCGACTGTGGCAAAGTAGCGTCGGTTCGTTGACAAGCGAGGGGTCGATGTTCAGCCAAGCCACACCGTACGTGCTCTACGGCGCGCCGCATTCGCTCTATACGGGCAAGGCGCGCTGTTATTTGCGCAATCAGGGCATCGCCTATGTCGAACGCCCGACCTCGCACCCGGATTTCGTCGCGCGTATTGCGCCGGCGCTCGGGCGGGCGATCATTCCGGTATTGGAAACGCCCGACGGCGAAATCATTCAGGATACGATCGATATCATCGATTACTTCGAGCGTCGTGGTGACGTTCGCCCGGTCTATCCGAGCACACCGCTGCAGCATGTGGTAGCGGTGATTATCGAGTATTTCGGTTGCCAGGCGATGCGCAAGCACGCCATGCATTACCGCTGGTCGTATCTGCCCGAACAGCGCGATTTTCTCTGGCATGCGTTCGTCACCGGTTCGGGTGAGGCCGTGGCCGAGAAGGTCATGGGACGGATGCATTCCTATCTGCCCGCGCTCGGTGTGACCGAGCAAACCGCGCCCTTGATCGAGCGCTCCTACGAAACCCTGCTGGATACGCTCGAAGCGCATTTCGCGGTCATGCCGTATCTGCTGGGAGGCCGGCCGTCGATCGCCGATTACGGCCTGATTGCCCCGTTGTTCGCCCATCTCGGCCGTGATCCGGTGCCGGCGGCGATCATGAAGCAACGCGCACCGCGGGTGTTTCGCTGGGTGGAGCGCATGAATGCGCCCGGCCTGGATACCGTCGAATACCCCGAACAGGCGTCGGCTTTCGTGGCCGACGATACGATCCCGCCTTCGCTGGAGCCGTTTTTACGCCATGTCGCCGAGGATATCTTCCCCGAACTCGACGACAAGCTGGATTTTTTCGATCGCTGGATCGCCGAACAGCGCCCGGCCGACGGCCGGCCGGTCGCCGACAAGCCCCACCGCCGTCAACTGGGCACCGTGAATACCCAGTATCGCGGCGTGCCGATCGAAGTCGGGGCCGAGCCGTATCTGTTGTATGTGCTACAGCGCGCGGCCGATACGATGGCCATCGTCAACGACGAAGCCGCAGCGCGGGTCGGCACCCAGCTCGAACGCCTGGGCCTGGCGCGTGCCGTGCCCAGCGGGCGTGATTATCGGGTGGCCCGCGAAAACAACATCGAGGTCTGGCGCTTCGATTAGCCTGGGCGTCGCACGGCCCGTCAGACAGGTCAGTGACGGTTCAATCCGGCGTGCACAACTCAGCGGACATCAGTGCGTCGTGAATCTTGCCGCTATCGACGCGATCGCATAGCGGCGCGGCCTCATGGCGGGCCGGGACGGACTGGCCTTGCAGCAGCAGACTCAGTGCGAGCAAAAGGCGCGTCTGGTCGGCGAAGCTGTCCACGAAATCGTCCGGATGGGCCCGATAGGCCGCCAGGGCATCACGAAAGGCCGGTTCGGCCGCACCATAACGCTTATCGGCAAACAGAATACGCCCGAGCGCGTAATGGCCGCGCGGATCGTCGGGATAGTCTTGTGCCAGCTCGATGGCCTGGTCCTTCGAAAGCGCCGACCACGCGCCGGTTACGCGATCGCGGGGAATATATTCGGGCATATCGGCATAACGCGGGTAGTTATGGGCGACCGCGATCAGCGACCAACCCGCCAGGACGATACCCAGCCCCGCAATCGCCGCGGCGACGCGTTGCCCGGCCGGCGTCGACGCGTGGCGCCGCCAGTTCCGGCGCAGGCCCAACCCGATCAGGGCGCCGGCGATCGCGCCACCGAAATGAGCGGCATAATCGGTCGCGCCGCCAATATCATGCTGGTTGGCGCCGGGGATCAGCGACGGGATGAGCATGAACATCAACTGCATCTGAATCTGCAGGCGCTGGGCGTTATCCACCAGACGGAAACTGCAGATCAAGCCGGCCGCGAGTAACGCCATGATCGCCCCGGAAGCGCCGACGGCCACCATGCCGGGCGGCCCCAGCCACAGTGACAGTGCCGCACCGGCCGCGCCGCCGAGCACGAAGGTGGCGGCGAACCAGGCCGAGCCCATTAATCGTTCGGCCGCAAAGCCGGCCAGCAACAGCGCGAACAGGTTGAACAGCAGGTGCAACACACCGTCGTGCAGCAGGATTGCGCTGATCAGCCGATACCATTGCCCCTGTTCGAACACGGCCACCGGATTGAGCCCGCCGAGCGCGAACAGGCTCTGGGTATCGAAGCCGAAAAAGCTGGCCTGGGGACTCACGGCAAACGCGATCTGGGCGCCGTACATCGCGACCAGCAACAGCGCGATGGCAAAGCTCGCCCAGGGCCGGCCCGGCGCGACCCGGACCAGACGTCGGCCGTTGTCATCGGCGGTGACCTGCGTGCGCGGGCCGGCGAGCAGGCGTTGGAACCAGCGGCCCTGGCCCCAGCGCATGGCGATCGGTGCATTGGTCCAGACCGTGGCGTTGCTGCTATCCAGCGCCCAGGCGGTGACCACGCTTTTGGACAACGGCGAGCGCCGTTTATAGGGTTTCAGCCGGGCGCGCGTTTGTGCATCGATCGGCTGGCCGCGCACCTCGATCACATGCAGGTGCACCGGCATTTTCGCCATGCCGATACGGCCCGCGTAATGGCGACAGGCGCCGATGATTTCGCGCGTGCGCTCGGCCGACAAACCGAAGGTGCGTGCTGGGTCGCGTTCACAGTCGACGATACATACCGCGCTGAATTGCAGGCCATCGTGGCGGATCAGCAGATAGTCGCAGGCCGCGCGGGCCGGCTCGAGTTCGGGCACGCTCAGTTGTGCCGAAAAACTCTTGCGGGCCACGAACTGGGCGGCCAGATAATCGGCGAACGGTGCATCGGCGGCCCGTGCTTCGTCGTGGACGTCGATCGTCATCGATAGGCCGGTTCTATTTTGAATGTGTCCTGCCGCGAGCCGATGTCAGGCCCCGAGCTGCTCTGGG
The DNA here is from genome assembly GCF_040361255.1 of Salinisphaera sp. T5B8. Taxonomy (NCBI): domain Bacteria; kingdom Pseudomonadati; phylum Pseudomonadota; class Gammaproteobacteria; order Salinisphaerales; family Salinisphaeraceae; genus Salinisphaera; species Salinisphaera sp. T5B8. Next base: position 173,094 of record NZ_APNG01000003.1, read on the forward strand.
GCCATCGGCCGCGCGCACGCCGGACTTGAAGGGCGCGCTTTCAAAACGCTATTGCGTAACGTCCACCAGGTCCAGCTCGAGGCGATCGTCCTGTCGTTTGCGCATGCTCAGCCGGTATTCGTCGCCGAAGTCCTCCGGTGTGATCTGTTCGCGTTCGAGCGCTGTGGTCACAACCGCTTCTACAGCGGCCACGCGGTGTTTTTCGCCGGCATTGCCAATCGCCTGACCGATCGCCACGGCTACCGCCCCGAGCGAGGCGATCGGGCCCGGGTAGGCCTGGAGTATTTGTTTGAACGTCATGCCGGTAACGACGTTGTAGCGTACGTATTCGGGCCCGAACAGCAGGAAATACCCGCCGACCAGCAAGGTGAGCAGGCCGATCGCGCTCACGAGATAACTGAATACGGTATAGGTCTGGGCGTCATCCGTCTCCGGTTTGTCGGTGACCAGCGGAAAACGCTGGCGCTGTGCTTCGCTCAGAGTGGCGGGCCGGTGTTGTTCGGCATCCTCAGCGTTCATGGCGTCTTTCCCGGGGCTGATGAATGAATCGTCGTCGTCGGGCCGTGTGCTAACGGCTGCGCGCCTTGGCCAGCAGGCGCAGAATTTCCAGGTACAGCCAGATCAGGGTCACCAGCAAACCAAAGGCGCCATACCATTCCATATAGGCTGGCGCGCCGCGTTCGACGCCGGTTTCGATGAAGTCGAAATCGAGTACCAGATTGAGCGCGGCGATGGCCACGACGAACAGGCTGAAGCCGATGCCCATCCAGCCGTTTTCGTGGATGAAGCCGATCGACATGCCGAAAAAGCGCATGCCCAGATCGAGCAGGTAGACCACCAGAATGCCGCCGGTCGCCGCGGTCACGCCCAGTTTGAAATTCTCCGTCGCCCGGATTAAGCCGCTGCGATAGGCCATGAGCAGGGCGGCGAGCGTGCCGAACGTGAGCGTGGCCGCCTGCAGTGCGATGCCCGGGAATTGCATTTCCAGCAGCATCGATATGAAGCCAATGGCCACGCCTTCGACGATGGCATAGACCGGCGCCAGAAAAGGTGCCCACTGTTTTCGGAATACGATCGCCAGTGCGATCACCAGACCGGCGATGGACGCGCCGATAATCCACGGTCCGAAGCTGGCCGCGGCGTCGTAATCGGGCGGGAGCATGCCGTAGCCGGCGCGCCAGCTCATGAAGGCGCTGGCCACGGTCAGCAGCAACAACAGCGCGGTTTTGTGCACCGTGCCGTTGAGGGTCATGCGCGCGCCGTCGGTCGCGGGCAGGCGCTCGAAGGTTTTGCTAGTCAGTGCCGGATTGCCGGAAGCCATAGGTGATTCCATCGGTGGCCAGGCGTAGGCATGGCCTTTTCATGTGCGCCCGGGTTTGAACGAGAAAAACAAAACGGGCCAGCATGAGCGCGAAGCACGATGCCGCCACGATCGGGCATGGCGTTGAACACAGCCAGACAGGCAGCGGTTTGCCAGCGAAAATGATAATCGTTCGACGTGCGCGCGTCCGCGATCGGTTGCCCACGATTAGAGTGGCGTGCAAATTGTTGGCGCGGCATGTTTTTCGGCGGATTGATGCTCTGACGCGGGCGCGTGAAATTTTCGTGACACCTGCGTTTTTGCTGTCAACGGTCGCCGGTCGTTGTCGATAGATCAGACAGCGGCTGTACGGGTGTTGCCAGGCGGCACCCGATCTGGCGATGAGCGGGAGCAGACATGCAACAGGCAGTACACCACACCGTGCGCGAGCACGACGACAAGGCTGATTTTCTGGGTGTGATCGCGCGCCATATCGACTATGCGTTTCAGCCGATCGTCAGTCTCAACAGTGGCCGCTGCTACGGTGTGGAAGCGCTCATGCGTGGCTACGGCGATGCCGGGTTCAGCACCATCGACCGTGTGTTCGATTACGCCCATGCAAATGATTTGCTGGTCGAAACCGATGCCCTGCTAAAGCAGCTCGCGGTAGAGAAATTCTGCCGCATATCGCATCACCGAGCGCTGCGTTTGTTCTTCAATCTCGATAACCGGTTGTTCGGCCTGCCGGGCTTTCGTGCCGTATCAACCATGCAACTGCTCGAGCAATACGGCCTGCGTGCGTCTTCGATGGTGCTGGAAGTTTCGGAGCGCAAGCATCTGGATCGTGGTCGTGCGTCCCGCGACATATTGCAGTTCTTTCGAGACTCGACGGTCCAGGTGGCGCTCGACGATTTCGGTACCGGTTTTTCCGGACTGGCGTTGTTGTACGACACCCATCCGGAATACGTGAAGATCGATCGCTACTTCGTCGCCGACATCGGCAGCAACCGCAAGAAGAAAGTGTTTCTTTCGCATGTGGTGAGCCTGGCGCGGACGCTGGGCATACGGGTGGTCGCCGAAGGCGTGGAAACCGAGGCCGAGTTCTATACCTGTCGCGAGATCGGCTGCGATCTGGTGCAGGGCTATCTGATTCAACGCCCCACGACCCGTGTCGACCAGCTGGTGCCGGTGTATGAAGTCGTTGGCCGCATACGCGGCAACGATCGCCGTCGCGAGCAACTCGAATCCCGGTTCGTCGGTGATCAGTTGGACGGCGCGCCGGCGATCGATGTCGATATGCGCATGGAAGACATCTTCGAATCGTTCCGGGTCAACCCGCAGCGCTCGTTCTTCCCGTTTCTGGACGACAATCGGCATCCCATTGGCGTGATCCGGGAGACCGAACTCAAGGAATATATCTATTCGCCCTATGGCCGGGATCTGCTGTCACGCAAGAAGATCGACGACCATCTGGATCTGTTCGTGCGCCGTTGTCCGGTGGCCGATATCAACACGCCGATCGACACGATACTGGAACAGTATGCAGTCAGTCCGAGCCGCGACGGCGTGATTATCACCGAAGACGGACGCTATCGCGGTGTGCTCAGTGCCGAGGCGTTGGTGCTGGCGGTTCAGGAACGCAATCTGGAGCTCGCGCGCGATCAGAACCCGCTCACGGGCCTGCCGGGCAACCCCTCGATCGAACGCTTCATCGGCACACATCTGCCGGATGCCAACGCGCTCACGCTGATGTATTTCGATCTCGACAATTTCAAGACCTTCAACGATGCCTACGGTTTTCGCATGGGCGACCGCGCCCTGCGCATGTTTGCCGAGCGGCTATCCAAGGTCTTTGGCGGCTTCGGGGGCCTGGTCGCACATATTGGCGGCGACGATTTCTTCGGCGGCCTGCAGAACGTATCGTTTGCGGCCGGCTTCGAGGCGGCGCTGTCGGTGGTGGCCTCGTTTCGACGCGATGCCGAGTCCTTGTACGACGAAAAACACCGCCAGGCGGGTTATATCGTCGGTCACGACCGGCGCGGCCAGCGCGCGCGTTTTGCCCTGCTTTCGGCCAGCTGTGCGCTGGTGCAGCTGGCCGGGCAAAGCGGCCAACGCCACGAGTGTGCGCTCATGGGTCTGATCACGCGGCTCAAGGAAGAGGCCAAGCGCAGTGGCAACACGGTCAGTCCCGCGAGCCTGCTGTAAGCAGACTGCGCAGCCCGGGGCATCGTCACCGGGCTGCGCTATTAGCTAGCCCGCAGGGGCTGCGGCCAGGGCCTGTTCCAGATCGGCAATCAGGTCGTCGATGTGTTCGATGCCGACCGACAGCCGCACCATATCGGCGGTCACGCCGGCGCTTTCCAGCTCGGCTTCGTTGAGTTGGCTGTGGGTGGTGGCAGCCGGCATGGCGGCACAGCTTTTCGCGTCGCCGATATTGACTAGTCGGATGAATAGCTTGAGCGCATCGTAGAACGCGACCCCGGCCTCAAAACCGCCGTCGATACCGAAGCTGAGAATGCCCGACGCCTGGCCGTTCATATAGCGCTCGGCCAGATGATGATCGCGGTGGCTGGCAAGCCCCGCATAGCTGACCCAGGCCACGCGTTCGTGGGCTTCCAGGTATTCGGCGATGCGTTGCGTGTTGAAACACACGCGTTCCATGCGCAGGGCCAGGGTTTCCAGCCCCTGCAGGAACAGCCAGGCATTGAAGGCGCTCATCGCGCCGCCCATGTTGCGCAGCGGCACTACGCGCGCACGCGTGATGAAGGCGGCCTCGCCGGCGTCCTTGGCGTAATTGATGCCGTGATACGACACGTCCGGCTCGGTGAGCAGCGAAAAACGCTGGGCATGATCGAGCCAGGGAAAACGCCCGGAATCCACGATCAGGCCGCCGAGGGTGGTGCCATGGCCGCCGATATACTTCGTCGCCGAATGCACCACGATATCCGCGCCGTGCTCGATCGGGCGCAGCAGCATGGGCGAGCAGACGGTGTTGTCGACCATCAGCGGCACGCCGTGGGCATGGGCGATTTCGGCCAGCCGGGCGATATCGGCGATATTGCCCGAGGGGTTGCCGATGGATTCGCAATAGACGGCCTTGGTGCGCTCGTCGATGAGCTCGGCCATCGCATCGAGATCGTCCTTGTCGGCAAAGCGTACCGAAATGCCCTGGCGCGGCAGCGTATGCGCAAACAGGTTGTAGGTGCCGCCATACAGCTCGCTGATCGACACGATGTTGTCACCGGCCTCGGCAATGGTCTGAATCGCCGCGGTAATCGCGGCCATGCCGGAGGCCATCGCCAGCGCGCCGATACCGCCTTCCAGGGCGGCGACGCGTTGTTCGAGCACCCCGCAGGTCGGGTTGGTAATACGGCTGTAGATATTGCCGACTTCCTTGAGATCGAACAGATCCGCCGCGTGTTGGGCGTTGTCGAAGGCAAAGGAGGTGGTCTGGTGAATCGGCACGGCCACCGCGTGCTGTTCATCCGGCGTATAGCCGGTATGCAGGGCAATAGTTTCCGGTTTCATGATCGCGTCTCGGACAGGCATGGCTGAATACGGCCCCCGAGTATAGAGATACGCCCCGCGTCTGTGCGCTTGTATTGTGGACGACCGATTGGGCGAGGCAGGGCGCGCCCACCGCCGGGGCGTCAGTCAGTCGCGCTCGGTCTCGCGGCATTGTTCGACGATATTGCCTGGCCCGCCGTCATTGCCCCGGGTGAATACGGTGGCCAGGCGTTGTTCGTCTTCGATGCGCAAAAGCAGTTGCAGCTCGGTGCCTGTATAACGTTGGCCGATCGGGCTCGGTGCGCTTTGCATTTCGATCAGGCGCGGGCCCATTTGCACAACGGCGATATCCGGGCCCCGATACGTGATGGTCAGCGGCCGGTCGCTATCGCATTGATAACGGGCGGTGTGTTCCTCCGGGCCGTGGGCACAGCCGGCGGCGAGCAGGATGCCCGCAACGAGCGACAACACAATCGAACGACGGGCCATGCATGACTCCGAATCCAAGACGTAACGTATTGGCGTGCGCCAGGAACAATCCGACCGCCACGCCAGCGGTGCCGTGCTTTACGAGCGCGGGCCCTTTATAGCGTATCGGCCTGTGCAACAGGTGCTTGAGCTTGATCGCGCAAGGGCGTAGGCTTCTTGGCGAAATCTACGAGGCGTTCCATCCATGCCGTTAACACACGACAACAGCATAACGATGCGACACGGCGCACAGGCGCGCGTGGCCTCGATTTATTTCTACGGGTATTGGTTTAGCCGCCACGGCGTCTGATCCACCCGGACAGGCGCCCGGCATACGGGACGCCTGCCGAAGAGTTTTCAAACCCCCGGTTGGCCTCCCAACCGGGGGTTTTTTCGTTCTGGCATACCGCCACGAATTCAGCAGCACACAGGAACACGCCATGTATTACGACGACCGCGACCGCCACTGGTTTATCGACGGCGACACCGCCGACCACGTATTGATGTCTTCGCGCGCCACAAACGCGCATGAACTGCAAGGAACGACCCATGACCGCCCGTCTCGCCAGCGTTAATCACGATCTCGACACCGTCTCGCCCGCGCGCCGGGCCTTTCGTCTGAGCACACCGGCTGCGTTGCGCAAGGCCTTGCCGGTATCGGCCCAACTGGCCGCGCAGATCGAGCGCCAGCGCGCGGCCATCCGCGCCGTGCTGCGCGGCGAAGACGACCGCCTGCTGGTGATTACCGGCCCCTGTTCACTGCACGATCCGCAGGCCGCGCTCGACTACGGCCGGCGTCTGGCCGCGCTGGCCGATGAACTGGGCGACCGATTGCTCATCGTCATGCGCGCCTATGTCGAAAAGCCGCGCACCACCGTCGGCTGGAAAGGGCTGCTGCACGACCCGCATCTCGACGAAAGCAACGATCTGGAAGCCGGTCTGCGAATCTCGCGCCGTCTGCTCATCGAGCTGGCCGAACTGGGTCTGCCGATTGCCACGGAAGTGCTCAGTCCGGCGGCGGCGGCTTATCTCGAAGACACGCTCAGCTGGGCTGCAATTGGTGCGCGTACCACCGAATCCCAGACCCATCGCGAACTGGTCAGCGGTCTGGACATGCCGGTGGGCTTCAAGAACGGCACCGATGGCGAACTCGGCGCCGCGCTGGATGCCATCCAGGCCGCCGCGCGTGCGCACAGCCATTTCGGCATGAGCGACGCCGGCGAATCTGCGCTCGTCGCGACCGCCGGCAATCCGGATACGCACCTGATCCTGCGTGGTGGCCGGCGTGGCCCCAACTACGACGCCGACAGCGTAGCCGCCGCGGCCGACGCGCTGGCACGGGCCGGTATCGACCGGCGTCTGATCGTCGATTGCAGCCATGCCAATAGCGGCAAGGATGCGCTACGCCAGCCCGAGGTCGCCGAGCAGGTGCTCGCCCAGCGGCGCGTGGATACGCGCGCCATCGCCGGGATCATGCTGGAAAGCCATCTGGAAACCGGCAAACAGGCGCTTGGCTCCGAGCTGGCCTATGGCGTGTCGGTTACCGATGCCTGTCTGGGCTGGGTACCAACCGAAGCGTTGTTGCGCCGACTCGCCGCGGGGTGAGCGCCAACGGCCCGGGGCTGGCGGCGTACAAGCCGCCTCGGGCGCGCCGTTCAGGAATAGTCGAGATCGAGCAGCCGGACCGACCAGTTACGCGGTTCGGCTTTGGGCGCTGCACTGGTCGGCGCTGCACGGCGCGAACCTTGAGGCCCGCGTACCGGGCGAGATGGAGCAGATTTCTTACCAGACGCCATGATGGCCTTCCTGCCTCGGCTGAGGCGTGTGGATAAGGCGACGCGTCGTGCGGGCCTTGCCGTGATTAACGGCCGCTATCACGCACGGCTTTAGCCGTTGGCGTGGCCCAAGTCGCGGGCCTTTATACTCGGTGTGATTCGATGCGCGTATCGGCGGTGCCTAAAGCGCCGGCTGGGCGATGCCCGCTGCAATCAAAGACTGTGCTGCTATGGATATCGGCCCGTATCGGTTTTCGCCGCCCTGGTGGGGCGTGTTGTTGTTCGCGCTGGGCGCGACGATATTCTGTGCGCTGGGTGTCTGGCAGATCGAGCGGGCGCATTACAAGCAGCGCCTGCTCGAAGCCCAGCAGGCCGCGCAGGCAGCAGCACCGGTGGCGATCACCGGTCAGGATCAGGCGCTTGTCTACGGGCGCACCTATGACGCGGCCGGCGTTTACGATGCCGATCGACAGATCCTGCTGGCCGATCAGACCCATGCTTCGCAGGTGGGGTATCACGTATGGACAGCGCTGCGTCTGAACGACGGCAAGCGGGTGCTGGTCGATCGCGGCTGGATTGCGCGCAGCGATTCGGGCCTGCCCGATCCGGCCGTGCCTGCGGCGCGCGTGCAGATCCGCGGCATCTGGCAACCGCTGCCTGCGCCAGCGCTCGATTGGGGTAGGACATCGGCTTGTGAAGGCCAGGGCTGGCCGCGGGTGCTGAGCTATCCCACGATCGAGGCGCTGCGTTGTCAGTACGACCCGGCCCTGCTGGACGGGGTGCTGCTGCTCGATGCCAGCGCGCCCGGCGGCTTTGTGCGCGACTGGTCGGAAGAAACCGATACCGTGGGTCTACGCCCGTTCGGCCACTATGCCTATGCTTCGCAGTGGTTTCTCATGGCCCTGGTGGCGGGCGTGATCCTGGTGGTGGTGAATCTGCGCCGGCGTTGACGCACGCCCACTGCGTGTTGCCGCGAACCGGGCAGCGCTATAGGCTGCGTCGGCCTTTTTGCTAGCGAGGTCCGGGCATGCCCTTGAGCCGAGAACAACACCGCACGCTGCGCGATCTGGCCAGCCAGGTCGACGGCATCGATCGCGCGGTGTATGCGCGTTTCGAAAAAGATCCGCTCGAACCGGTGATCGGCCTCGGCGCACCCGATACGCGGATCGGTTTTTTCGGCCGCGATCCCGGCACCGACGAAATCAAGTACGGCGAGCCGTTCATCGGCGCCGGTGGGCAGCTCGTGCGCAAGACGATTTATCGGCATCTGCATGGCGACGAGTTGCCGGATTTCGAAACGTCGCGCGCGCTTGGCGAGGATTTTTTCTGGATCAACACCGTGCCCTACAAGCCCATCGGCAACAAAGCCTGGTCGATGAAGGTCAAGCGTAGCTTTGCGCCGACCATGCGCGCGTTGTTGATCAATGCCTGGCAGGGCCGTTCGTTGATTACTCTCGGCCGCGAGGCGTTTTTATGGTTCGGTATCGATCAGCCGAAAGACGAACGCGCGCGTATCGAGGCGTTCTGGGCACGCGAGGATCGTTTCGAATCCGCGATCGATATCGAGCTGACGACCGACGAGGGCGAGCGGGCCGTATTCGATATCCGGCCCTTGCCGCATCCCTCACCGTTGAATGCCACGTGGTACAAGCGTTTTCCGGACTTGCTGCGCCAGCGCCTGACCCAGCTCGACGCGCGCTTGGGCAATCTGCGCGGGTAATCGCGCTCAGTAACCGGGTGGCCGGCGTCCGAGGCTGCGCTGCCAGGCGCGGCTGGCCACGCCGCGCCCGACCACCCGGGCAAAGGCCACGCAAAAGCCGCTCACGGCGGCCCAGGCAAGAATCCGCGGCCAGCCCGGGTCCTGATCCTCGATATTGATGGGCGGCTCTTCGGCCAGCGTATAGCGCCATGCTGACGCCGCGCTACGCCGTGCGAGGATACCAGCGCCAATCGCCGCACCGGCGCCCAGCGCCAGCCATAACGTTCGTTCTCGATTCATGCCCGTTGCGTCGGCGCGTGCGCCGCGTGTTCAAAACCCAGCCGCGATCGTATCGCACAACGGTGCGTACGCGCTGGACCGGCTCAAGCCACGGCCCGATCCGCCGATAGCGAAACTGTAAAGTGAATTTCCGGTGACAACGCTATGACTGAAACACAGTGGGCGCGTCTCGCGGGCGACCTCGACTATCTGCGAGCACTGGTTTACGGCGCCTGTTCGTCGCCGTTGGTGTGGCTGCCGCTGGCCGTGTGTATCGTCGCGGGTGCTGTCTTTGCCTGGCGCGCGATCAACGAGCGAAACAGCTATACCCGGTTCGGGCGCAATGCATCGCTGGCCTGTCTGGGCGTGGCCTGTGCCATCGTCGTGGCCGGCACCTGGTCCTATTCGAGCAGCCAGGCCGCGACCGGCGTACCGGCGGCAACGGTCATCGGTACGGCGCCCGGCGTCACGGCTGGCGGGCGGGGTTAGGCGCGAGGGCACAAGCCAGGCACTCCGGGCGGGCACACCGGGAGGCTATCGCGTAATAAGACGGATTGATGTCGTGCCAGGTCGGTGTGAACGGGACAACGAGTCGCCCATGGCACGGCTGGCGGCGGCGGGTTGCAAGGTAAACACTGCGGCGCAATTTAATTGTGCGCTGTTGTTCCCGGCGTATAGTATTCGGACACGTTAGTTTTTCCGTCACGCGGTCGGGCTACCCTAAACGATCGCGACCGGTGTCTTCTGCCCTTCGCAGCGTCTGCACAAGACGGCGCGCGGGCACGCCGGACCAGAGAGTGCCCCAACCATGCAGGTTCGTAGTCTTGCCCAGCGCTGCGCCGTGTCGACGCCGGATCCGCTTGCGCTGATACGGCGAAGCACCGCGCGTTTGCATACCGCTATCGAGCGCGATACGCCGCTGGCGCGTCTGGCTGCGCATGATTGTACGGTCGAAGAATATCGTCGGGCGCTGCGTTTGTCGGCGGCAATCTACGCCACACTCGACCGGCAGTTCGTGGCCGCCGAGCACTGGCGCCCGCGCGCTGTCGGCGCCTATCGGCTGCGTTCGCCGGCGTTGCTGGCCGACCTGCATCGTGCTGGCGAGTCCAGCGCCGGGCTTGCCGCCAGCGGCCGGCCGATCGACAGCACGCCCGCCTATCTCGGCGCGCGCTATGTGGTCGATGGCGCCCAGTTCGGGCACCGCGTCATCGCCGCGGCGCTGGCAGGCTCGCCGGCAGCGCCGTTGGCCGCCCGCGCCGAATTCTGGTCGGCGGCGTTTGTCAGCCGCAATGACTGGCGTCGTCTTCGGGTGGGGTTGTCGGGTCTGCACAGCCGCGACGAAGTCGCCCGCGCTGCCCGTTCGGCGCGTCGTACCTTCGAACATTTTTATCAGGCGCTGGATGACCCCGGCCGGGGACCGGTATGAACCCGGAGGTCGTCGCCGATTGCAAAAAGGGCGATCTGCAGCTTATTGGTGCCTTGCAGCCGCTGGGTGCGCTCGTTGCGGTATGTATCGATAGTGCCCGCGTGGAATATTGCTCAGCCAACATCGGCGAATGGCTCGGCCGTACGCCGCAGCAACTGCTCGGCCGCCCGGCCGCCGAAGTGCTTGGCGCGGCCTGGCCGCAACTCGAACGCCTGGCCCAGGGCGTGGGCGCCAACCGGATCGGTCAGGTCGAACTGATCGTGCCGGTCACTGCCGTCGGCCACCAGCGCGGCCGGCATTACGTGCTGGAATTCGAGCCGGCGGCCATCGCAGCGCCGGATTGGTGGGACGAGGCCGCGCGGATCGATTTCATCACCCGATTGTCGCGCGTGCATACGCCCAAGGAGATCGCGGGCGTACTCACGTCGACGATCGCGGCCTGTACCGGTTACGACCGTGTCATGGTCTATCGGTTTCTCGAAGACTGGGACGGCGAGGTCATCGACCAGTGCTGCAAGCCGGGGGTGGAAGGTTTTCTCGGGCTGCGTTTCCCTGCCCACGATATTCCCGAGAATGCACGTCGACTTTATACGCTGAACTGGCAGCGCATCATCGCGGACACCGAAACCGACAATGTCGAGCTCTATGCCGCGCCCGATATAGACGAACCACTGGATCTGACCTTTTCGATGCTGCGGGCGGTGCATCCGGTGCATATCCAGTATCTGCGCAACATGGGCATTCGCGGCTCGTTCAGCGTGTCGCTGCTGGTCGAGGGCGAACTCTGGGGGCTGGTTACCTGCCACGACTATGCAGGCAAGGTGCTGAACTCGATCGAGCGGCTGGCGTTCGAGGAAATGGCGCGTCTGGCCTGTCTGCATCTGACCAACATCTGTCGACTCGCGATGGAATCGTTGCGGTCGGTGCTGCGCGAGCGCCTGGCCGTGATGAGCCGGGCGCTGGATCCCACCGCGGATCAACCCAAGCAATTGCTCGTCGGTCAGCTCGCGGGGCTGCAGTCCATGCTCGAAGCCGATGGGTTGCGCCTGCGCTGGGGCAACGACGAACATACGCAGGGCGAGTTGCCCGATGCCGCTGCGCTGGCTGCACTCGACGATTGGACGCGCGACCATCAGCATGGCGATTTTCTGCATTTCGATGTATTGCCGGTGGCGCTGCGCGGTCATCCGGGCCTGTGCCGGCATGGCGCGGGTGTGCTCAGTATGTCGATCAGCCCGCAGTGCGAATTGCTGGCCGTGCGCAAGGAACAGGTACAAAAGATCACCTGGGCCGGCAAGCAGCCCGAACCGGGCGATACCGCGCAGACGCTTACGCCGCGCAGTTCGTTCGAGGCCTGGTCGCAGAGTGTGCGCTACCGTGCCAAGCGCTGGGGTGAGGCCACGCTGGAAATCGCCCAGGAACTACGCGAGGCGCTGGCGGAATATCGCCAGGCCGCCCGGCACAAGGAGCTGGCTTATCTCGACCCGTTGACCGGGCTGGCCAACCGGTATGCCTTCGAACAGGCCATGGCCGACCGGATCGACCATTGTCGGCGCACCGGGGAGCGTTTTGCCCTGCATATGCTCGATCTCGACGAGTTCAAGCCCATCAACGACACTTATGGTCACGGGGCAGGCGATGAGTTGCTCAAGATCATCGCTGAGCGCATGAAGCGGCTGGCGCGCCGCGAGGATCTCGTCGCACGGCTCGGGGGCGACGAATTCGCGATCATCGAATGGCATGTCGCTGGCGACGACGATGCCTCCGCGCAGGCACAACGCATGGTGGCGGCAATCGAACAGCCGGTGCTGTTCGGCGAGTATCGCCTGCAGGTATCGGCGAGTATGGGAACCGCGATTTTCCCGACCCATGCTCAGCACGCCAGCGGGCTCAGCGAATATGCCGACAAGGTGCTGTATCTGGCCAAGGACGAGCAACGCCGTCGTGCCTGACCACAATCGCCCCGGCCTGACTATCGCGTCATGCCGGGGCGATACGGTCCGAACGTAAGCGCAAGCGCTTATCCGCTACGGGCTGCGCGCGGATCGTGGGCGAGCGAATCAGTAGCGATAGCGGCTGTAGCGCCCGTAATCGTATCCACGCCGACGATAATCGCGATCGTAATAACGATCGTCGTCGCGGTGGTTGCGGTTGGTAATCATGGTGCCGCCTGCAGCGCCCACGGCGCCGCCGATCATCGCACCGGTATTGCCGCCGATTTCATTGCCGATCGCCGCGCCCAGCGCGCCGCCAACGCCGCCGCCCAGCGCGGCCGAGAGGGTGTTGTCATCCCAGGCCATGGCCGGTGCGCTCGATAAGGCGGTCACGAGGGTCGCCGCAGTCAGCGATTTGCGTAGGGACATGTTCATGTGCGCTCTCCAGGTTTGTCGTTTTAATCGTTCAGTATGTATTTAACGATGAATCGCTGAATGGTGTATGAATCGCGTTGCCGTAAGCGTACGAGTACGCCGGCCGAACCGGGCCACGGGCGAGGCCTTGCGAAATCACGCCGTCGGCCGATAAAAACGGTACGCCCACACGCTGTTGCAGCCGCCCAGGTTAACCATTCCTCGGCCGGTGGTTGCGGCAGCCAAGCATAACGGACGTCGCCGCTCGGCATGACAGGTCAGTGAATGAAAGCCAGGCAGAATACGATCCGCGGTGACCATGCATCGTTGCCGGCGCAGGCAGACTGGCCGGCCTCTATGAGGGACGAATCAACGGCAGCGGCGCCGTATCGCCGGCCGATTACCCAGGCACTGCTGTTGTTCACCGCCGTTTTCGGCGTGCTGTTCGCGCTGCTCAACTATCACGCGGGCGATTACGCGCTCATGGCGCTGGAACTGCTCATGGCGGGATTCGCGGCGAGTCTGATACGCACGATCGCGCGCACCCGACGGCTGCAGCTCTGGATCATGGTCTTTCTGCTGCCGTTCTTCACCGTGATGATGTTTGCCCTGACCACGGCGGCGGTGGTGCCGAGCGTATTCGCCTGGGTGCTGTTGATCCCGATTCTGTCCTATCTGCTGTTGGGCCGGTGGCTGGGGGCGGCGGTCGCCGGCTTTTATCTGGCGGTATCCGGCGTGATTTTCTTTGCCCAGTTTGGTTTCGAGCACGGCTATTCGGAACTGCGCTCGCTGGCCAACGTCGTGCTCGTGGCGATCTGTATCTTCGGTTTTTCGCATCTCTACGAGGTCAGTCGCGAGCATGCCGAGTCACGCCTGCGCCGTATGGCCCAGACCGATCCACTGACCGGCCTGAGCAATCGCATGCATTTGCGCGAGGTCTTTATGGCAGCGCTTGCGCGTGATGACGTGGCGCAAGCCATGCCGTTGACCCTGCTGATGCTCGATCTCGATCACTTCAAGCACATCAACGACTGCTATGGGCATGAAGCAGGCGATGCCGTGCTGTGTATGGTCGCGCGGGTCATGCGCGAACGTCTGCGTGCACAGGATCTGGCCTGTCGTATCGGCGGCGAGGAATTCTGCGTGCTGCTGCGCGATACGCACCGCGATGCGGCGATTACCCTGGCCGAAGACCTATGCCGACGCGTGCGCGCCCAGCCGTGCGTCTATGCCGGCCAGCAAATCAGCCTGAGCACGAGCATCGGTATCGCCGAATTCGGCCGCGACGGCAGCGATCTGGATAGCCTGTTGCGGGTAGCCGATCGGCGCCTGTATCAGGCCAAAACGGACGGGCGCGACCGCGTTGTGGCCTGATCGACCGGCCGCCGGCTACGAACCGGCTACGCCTGCGGGTCGGTTTGCGGGCGAGCCGGCAGCAGGGCGCGGGCGCTGTCGTAGGACAGACCGCTAATCCCCGCGCGCACCATCGAACGCGACAGCGAATAGGCCAGGGCGAATCCGGCCGCACGGCGATAGAAGTCGAAACCGCGTTCGTAGACGGGCAGCAAGTCGTCGATACGTTCGGCGGCCTGCAAGCGCTGCTCGAATTCGTGTTTCTTGTGTTCGAGTTCGTCGAGGAAGGCGTGATCGTTTGCCGCGCTTTCGCTGAGCGCGAGTGTCCAGGTCATGTCGGTCTGCATCACACAATGGCCGATAAAGCGTCCGGCCACGGTCTCGCCGAGCATGCGGGGCGGGGTCAGCCCCAGCCAGTACGCCGACGTGCCGCGCCGATACAGAAAATAGGTCTGGCCAGGAACCGGCTTGAAGCGAAACCGGCTTTCCAGCACGAACAGCGATGTGAACAGCTCGGCACTGATCTGCTCGACAGGCTTGGGCGGCAGGGACGCGGGCAGTTGGCGCCGGGCATCGAGCGTGTCGAGCACCAGCGAGTTGCCCTTGCCCTGGGGTTGCCCTTGCTGCGTGGATTTCGATTCTCGGCCATGAGTGCAAACCCCTCGGCGGGTGTCATGCCGTCATTCTAGACCCTGTACGACGACAACATTATTGATCCCGTACAAAGCTCGGCAGAAGGCGTGAAACGTTGAGCACGCGCCCTTGAATCGACCTGTCGTTCGCCTTGTTCGCGGTCATTTGCGTTCATTTGCGGGCCCGATGCCTGCTCGAACGCAGCCGCCTGAGTCTGGTCAATCATCGAGGCGCGGTTTGCAAACGTCATGGGTTGGCCACACATCGGCTGTCATCATGTGGCCGAGCCGTCACGCGGCAAGAGGTTGGCGATGACATCATCCATAGCGGGTTTGCACCATATCACCGCGATCTGTGGTGATCCGGAACAGAATCGGCGGTTTTTCGCCGAGGTTCTGGGGTTGCGTCTGGTCAAGAAGACCGTCAACTTCGACGATCCGGGCACTTGCCATCTCTATTACGGTGATGAAGTCGGCACCCCCGGTACCGTGCTCACCTTCTTTGCATTTGCCGATGCGCCGGCGGGTCAGCATGGCCTGGGCGGGGCGAGCGAAATCGCGTTCGCGGTGCCTAGTGCCTCGCTCGATTTCTGGCAGACGCGTCTGGCCGCATACGACATCGAATCCGGCCGTCAGCCCCGTTTCGACGACGAGGTGCTTTGTTTTACCGGCCCGCACGGCAACCGGTTCGCACTTGTCGCCAGCGAGGCGGCCGGGCGTATTGACGCCTGGCACGACGCGCCGGTGGCCGGCGAGTACGCCATTCGCGGTTTGTACGGCGTGAGCATCAACGTCGCCGAGCTTGCCCCCAGCGCGGGGGTCATCGAGCAGGTGTTGGGTTTCGAGCGCAGCGCGCAAGCGGGCGATCGGGTGCGTTTCGTGGCCCACGACAACCCGGGGCCGGGGGCGGTATTGGACGTGTGTGTCGCGCCGGAAATGACAGCCCAGCGCCAGGGCGTGGGCAGCGTTCATCACGTCGCGTTTCGAGCCAGCGACGAGGCCGAGCAAAGCGCGCTGCGCAAGCGCCTGGTCGATCGCGGCCTGCAGGTTACCGAGGCGATCGATCGTCAGTATTTCATGTCGATTTATTTTCGCGAACCCGGCGGCGTGCTCTTCGAGATCGCCACCGATGGCCCCGGGTTTGTCGTCGACGAACCGGTGGCGCAGCTGGGTAGTGGGCTCATGTTGCCCCCCCAGTACGAAAACCAGCGCGGGCTGATCGAACGGGCGTTGGGTGAGATCGGTTCTTGAGCCGGCATGAAGGCATCGCCATACGGGCCGATAACTAGGGAATCTCTGCAAAACCTGTCACGGTCGCGCCGGCGTGCTTTGCGCTTGGCGGGCGAGCAAAGGTGCACGTAGCGTGTTTGTTGCACGCCAGCGTGTCTTGACGAAGACCAGGAGCGCGCAAAGCCGGCGGCCCGCAAGGGGTTCGGCCTCACAGACGCCGCGGCTGCGTTGCCAAGCTTGACCTGCCCAAAAGGCAGGCGCTGCGCTTGGACGCCTTGCCGCACCGTCTGTGAGGACTCGAACGCGATCCGCAAGAGGTTGTGCAGAGATTCCCTGGTCGCACGGCCGTGCTTTAACTACAGTGGCGCCTACAAAGGCGATTTTATCTATCTGGACTGTCCGTATGAATGACGCCGTGTGCGACAACGACGAAACCCTGGCGGGTTTGCTCGGGGCTTCGCCGTATTTCGATGCCCTGGTGGCCGACTGCGATCGACTCGTCGCCAACGAACTCCAGGGCCGTGGCATGACTGTGCGTACCGCGGTGAGTATGGTCAAAAAACTCAAGCCATCGATCGTCGAACGCACGGTACGCGAGCTCATGCCCGATTTTCTGGTCGCGCTAGAACCCTGCCATGCCGACTTCAAGGCAAGCGCCGGGCCCGATGCCGACTTTGGCGACTATCTGGCGGCCCGTGATACGCGGGTGGTCGACGCCGTGCTCGAGGTCGCCGATCACCGCGCCGAGCGCGTGGGCAGCCGGCCGATCCGTTCAGCCTATGCCCGGGTTCGTGGGCGTGCGGCCGGCGAAATCCGTAGCGTGGTGCCGGCGCTGGCCCGCATTATCGCTCGTCATCGACATCGTGCCCTGGCTGGCTGACCCGCTTGGCGTATAGCGCCTGCGCATCGTCGCGCTCGGCCACCCGCCGGGCGAGCACGCGGGCCGCGCCGCCGTTGGCAATCCAGCGGTTCAAATGTTCAGGCGTGAGCGGACGACTGAACAGATAGCCCTGGGCCTGCTCGCAGCCCCAGTCGGCCATCAGTGCCAGGGTGCTTTCGTTCTCGATGCCTTCGGCGATGAGTTCGTAACCCAGATCGTGCGCCAGATTGATGATCGCGCGGGTGAGTGTCTGGCCGCGCGGATTGCGCTCGATATCCTGTACGAATCGCCGGTCGATCTTGATCTTGCTGGCACTGAGTTTTTGCAGATACGACAGGTTGCAATAGCCGGTGCCGAAATCGTCGATCGCGGTGGACACGCCGAGCATGTGCAGTTGCCGCAGTTTCGGCAGGCTGGCGTCGAGATCGCTGATCAAGGTGCTTTCGGTGAACTCGAGTTCCAGGTTTTCGCCGGGCAGATCGTGGTCGCGCAATCGTTGCGATACACGCTCAACGATGCGGTCGTCGGCCAGATCATGGGCCGATAGGTTGACCGCCACGCGCAGGTTCAGCCCTTCGGCGCGCCAACGCACGCCCTGCGCGATGGCCGCATCGAGGACCCAGTTGGTCAGGGGTTGAATGAGGGCGGTCTTTTCGGCGGCATCGATCAGCTCGATCGGTGAAACGAAGCCGAGCGTGGGATGCTGCCAGCGTAATAGCGCTTCGACGCCCACACAGGCCTGCGTGGCGAGGTCGATCTGGGGCTGAAACAGCAGATACAGCTGATCGTTGGACGTCAGCGCGGCGGGCAGTTCGGTGAGCAGCTGAAGCTTGCGCTGACGCGATGCATCGCTTTGCGGTTTGTAAAACGTCCAGCGACGGCTGTGATCCCAGGCATCGTCGGCTGCCACCGAGGCCTGGCGCAGGATTTCTTCGGCGTTGTCGTTATCGTGCTCGCGCAGAATGGTCACGCCCAGCTTGGCGCTGGGTTGAAGCAACAGACCGACCTGCGAGTCGAAGGGTTCGTGCAAGGACTGCACCAGCGCATCGAGTTTGCGCTGGATGCCGATGCCGACCTGTTCGGTCATGAAAAAACCGAACCGATACAGGCCGATTCGATAAAGCTCGCGGTTCGCGCCAATCTTGTCGGACAAGCGATCGATACATTCGACGATGAAGCGTTCGGTTTGCTCGTGGCCCATCACCTGCGTGAGTTCGTGCATCTGCTTGGGCACGCTGATATCCACGATGCCGATCAGACGTACATGCATGTTCGGGCATACGCTCGACTGGGCGAGTTCGTGCTTGAGTACGCTGAGCATGCGCTGGCGTGTGTAGATGCCCGTGGTGGGGTCGCGAAACAGCGGGTGGTTCGCGGCCTGCAGCCAGTTCTCGAGAAAATCGGCCAGCTGTCGGAGAATGGTGCGTTCGCGCTCGCCGAAGTCGCTGCGCGCCACGGTATCCAGCACACACAGCGCGCCCACGTTATAACCTTCCGATGCCAGCGGCGCGCCCGCATAAAAACGCACAAACGGTTCGTCGGTGACGAACGGATTGTCCGCGAACCGCGCATCGCGCTTGAGATCGGGGACGACCAGCACGTCATTGCCGGCGATGGTGTGGGCACAGAATGCGTGTTCGCGCTCGACACGGTACTGGCTGCCGCGGGTGGATGCCTTGAACCACAGATGGCGTGCATCGACGATCGTCACACAGCCGATGGACGTACCCAGCAAGCGCGAGGCCAGCTCGACGATACGGTCGAAAACCGGGTCCGGCATTTCCTGCAGCAAGGTGGTGCGGCGCAGGGCGGCAAGACGATCGTTTTCTTGTTCCAGTGGAGTGCGCGGGTTCGTCATGCAAGCCTTACGTAGGGCGGGCGCGGCCCACGCGGGTGAAATCCGACAACAAAATGGCCCGCGGCTGGGGCGCTGCCCATTTTGTGGCCTCAATGACTAGTGATCGGCGGCTTGAGGCTCGACTGAAGCGTCACGCGCCCGATCGGGCAATATTCCTAAGTGCGGTTGTCGCCATGCCGGTGTACGTATTACGCACAAACGAACGCCACCAGATTCGTTGCCTGGCGCGTTCCGGGGCCAGCGCCGGGTGATTAGTGCCCCTTTATTCAGGGCGTGAATGGCGAATATTGAGCGCATTTACTGTTCGTATCGGCTGGTCGCCCTTAGAATACGCCGGGTCAGCGGTTGATCGCTGCGGGGTTCGGCTTCGCGACGATCGACTGCGCCCGTGTCTACTCGCCAATTGTTGAGGATTGAACATGTCACAGTATTCGAAGGACGTTGATGCGATCGCGTCGCTGCGCGATGCCCAGGGCAGTGCCTGGTCGGCCATCAACCCCGAACATGCCGCGCGCATGCGCGCCCAGAACCGTTTCCATACGGGCCTGGATATCGCCAAGTACACCGCCAAGATCATGCGCGAAGACATGGCGGCCTACGACAAGGACAGCTCCAAGTACACCCAGTCGCTGGGTTGCTGGCACGGCTTCATCGGTCAGCAGAAGGCGATTTCGATCAAGAAGCATTTCGGCAGCCTGAAGCGCAACTATCTGTACCTGTCGGGCTGGATGGTCGCGGCGCTGCGTAGCGAATTCGGCCCGCTGCCGGATCAGTCGATGCACGAAAAGACCACCGTGCCGATGCTCATCGAAGAGCTCTACACCTTTTTGAAGCAGGCCGACGCCTGGGAGCTCAACCACTATTTCCGTGATCTGGAAGCGGCCAAGGAAGCCGGCGACGATGTCGCGGTCAAGAAGGCCCAGGAAAAGATCGACAATTTCGAAACCCACGTCATTCCGATCATCGCCGATATCGATGCCGGTTTCGGTAACGAGGAGGCCACCTATCTGCTGGCCAAGAAGATGATCGAGGCCGGCGCCTGCGCCATCCAGATCGAAAACCAGGTCTCCGACGTCAAGCAGTGCGGCCATCAGGACGGCAAGGTCACCGTGCCGCATGCGCAGTTCCTGGCCAAGATCAACGCCGTGCGTTATGCGTTCCTCGAGCTGGGTGTGGACGACGGCATCATCGTCGCCCGTACCGACAGCCTGGGCGCGGGCCTGACCCAGCAGATCGCCGTCTCCAACGAGCCGGGTGACCTGGGCGACCAGTACAACAGCTTCATTGCCGGCGAAGAGATCAAGGACGCCTCGGAAATCAACCCGAACGACGTCGTGATCAAGCAGGGCGGCAAGCTGGTGCGTCTGCAGCGTCTGGCCTCGGGCCTGTTCGAGTTCCGCAAGGGCACCGGCGAAGATCGCGTGGTCATGGACTGTATCGCCAGCCTCAAGAACGGCGCCGACCTGCTGTGGATCGAAACCGAGAAGCCGCACGTCAAACAGATCGGCGGCATGGTCGATCGCATCCGCCAGGAAGTGCCGGACGCCAAGCTGGTCTACAACAACAGCCCGTCGTTCAACTGGACGCTCAACTTCCGTCAGCAGGTGTACGACGCCTGGGCCGAGGAAGGCAAGGATCTGTCGGCGTACGATCGTGACAACCTCATGGACGTCAAGTACGACGACACCGAGCTGGGCAAGGTTGCCGACGAATGGACCCGTGACTTCCAGAAGGAAGGCTCGGCCAAGGCGGGCATCTTCCATCACCTGATCACGCTGCCGACCTACCATACGGCCGCGCTGTCCACCGATCAGCTGGCCAAGGGCTACTTCGGCGATCTGGGCATGCTGGCCTATGTGGAAGGCGTGCAGCGCAAGGAAATCCGTGAAGGTATCGCCACCGTCAAGCATCAGGACATGGCCGGTTCCAACATCGGCGATGACCACAAGGAATTCTTCTCGCGTGAAAGCGCGCTGAAGGCCGGTGGCAAGGACAACACGATGAACCAGTTCGGCTAAATGCCGGTTCCATCGTGACATCGCGGGTTCGCCCGCGGCCGTCCACTAAAAAAGCGGGGCTTCGGCCCCGCTTTTTTTTTGCGCTGTGTCGGCGCTGGTTCAGTCGCAGGCGGTATTCGCCATGGGCGACGTCTTATGCCGCCGACGCATGAGCGCGCGAAAGAAGATGGCGCCCAGCACGATCCCCAGCGGACCGCCAATCGCCTGCGCCGCGACCAGCGCGATCAGACACACCAGCAGCACGATCGCCGAGGCCACCAGAATCACGCTCCGATTGACCGCGTCCGGGCGCAGGTAGACATGACGAAACAGCGCGCCGGCCACGCCGGCCAGAAACGCCAGGCCGAAAACGCCGGGTGCGCCCAGCGGCTCGGCGGCCGACCAGCGCATCATGACCAGCACGGCGAATGCGACCAGGCCGTAGCCCAGACAGACCACGAAGAAATCCAGTTCGCGCCGAAAATGGCTCGTCGCGGGTTGTTCGCCGTGGTCACGACGGGTCTGCGATGCCTGAATCGCTTCGCGCATGAGACGACGTTCACTATCGTCGAAGCGCGGCGGGGCGGCGGCATCGTTTTCGAGTTCGACTTTTTCGATCAGTGCCTGTAGGTCATCGTCTAGCCGCATTGCGTCCTCCGGGTTGATGAATGTTTGCGGGCGACATGTCATCTACTTTCGCATGCCCGCCCTGATTGCGCGTTACACGCGCGCGTGCCCGGCCTGTACGCGAACCAGCGGTGCCGCTCATTGCTGGCTTTCCAGCCAGCGCCGAATCACGCCCACCACATAGGATTGCTCGGTGTCGTCGAGTTCGACGCCCTGGGGTATGCAGTGCCATTTCTCCAGACAACTGCGACAGCAGGTGGCGGTGGCATGCTGGGCGATGAAGACCGGATGATTGCGCATCGGCGTCTGGCGTCCGTCGTTTTTCGGCTGGGCCGGTGCCAGGCGCTCGGCGATGAATCGATCTGCATGTTCGATGACCGTATCGAGCCCGCGCTGCTCGAGATAGGCGGTTTCACGCGCGCCCAGCCTGAAACGGCTACGAAAGCGCGAGCGCTGAAGGTGGGCGAATAGATCGTCGGTATCACGCATACGCCAAGGCTAAAGCGCCAAGCCAGCGAACGCGATAGCCAGGCACGAATCGACCGGCGGCGATGAACGCCCGTGCTAGCGGCATCCCGATACGGTCAGGGGCAGCGCAGCTATGCATGCGTTCGTCGCTGACAGCGAACGCTGTTCAAGTTTGTTCGCCAGCGGCCGATATCCGTATCACGAAAATACGAAACCGAGCCGGCAACGGTCTGTTCGAAGGACGGGCCGTGTTGTTGGCGTTGCGACATACGCAAACGCGCTGGTGACCAGGCGTCGGTGCAGATACCCGTGCCGCAGGCAGTGGCCGGATTGAAAACACTTGATCATGCCGGCCGTGGCGATGCTGGCGTGATGCGCGGGGTGGGACGCGGCGCTCATGAACGGCAACCAAAGCCAACCGGGGGATTCCGGAAGCCTTCTGACCCTCGTTTCGGACTTCTACTACCGCTGCGATTCGCAGGGGCGCTTCGTACACCTGGAGGGCGCGGCGCTCGAGCGCGGCGATATCGACCCGGCCGATTGGATTGGCCGAATGCCAGCGGACGTTGGCCTGGGCACGCTCGACAGCGAGGGCTGGCCGTTTCCCGAGCAGGCGGTTTCCGAGTGCGTGGTCAGCTGGGTCGGCGCTAACGGCTCGATTCGCTATCTGTCCATCGCGGCCGAATGCCTGAAGCAAGCGCAGGGCGGCTGCGTCGGCTGGCATGGCCTGGCGCGCGATATCACCTGCCATCGCAGCCGTTACCGCGAGCTCAAACAGCTGCGTATGGCCATCGATGCGTCGCACGACATGATCTTCGTGATCGATCGCGAGTCGATGCGTTTTCTCTATGTCAACGATATTGCCTGCGAGCTCACCGGCCACGACCGCGAAACGTTCTTATCGTCCTCTCCGGACCGAATGCTGGGCATCGAACGGGCCAAGCTCGAAGCCCAGTACGATCGCGTGATCGCCGAGGGCCGGCTCACGGTCGAAGATCGCAGCCGTCTCGGGCGTGGGGGGTTCATGTTGGTCGAGCGCCGCCGCTGTGCGCTGTTCGTGGGCGGGCGTTGGGTGATCGTCAGCATCGTGCACGATATTACCGACCGCAAACTCGCCGAACAGGCGCGGGATCGGCTGAGTCGCATGTATGCCACGCTCAGTGCCTCCAACGAAGCGCTGCTGCGTGCCACCACCCCCGAAGCGCTCTATCAGCAAGTCTGCGAAGCGGCGGTTGCCAATGACGACGTGCTCGTTGCTGCCACGCTGCGTGTCGATGAGACCGGGCAGGCGTTGCGGGTAGCGGGTGTGGCCGGTGTGATCGCGCCGAAGGTGCGCGATCTGGTCGTGCCGCTGGATAAACAGGACGAACGCAGCAACGGCCTGGTTGGTCGCTGTTTTTTTCAAAGTCGTACCCAGGTTGCCGACGATTATCTCAACGATGACCGCGTGCTGCCCTGGCGCCGGATCGCAAGCCGGGCGGGCATGAAATCCGCCGCTGCGGTGCCTATCGTCAAGAATGGCGAGACCGTCGGCGTGATGTTGTTGATTGCCGGACAGCGCGGCGGCTTCGGCGGCGAGGGCGTGCGCCTGATCGAGCGTATGGTCGAGAATCTGGTGTTCGCCCTGGACAATCTCGAACACGAGGCATTTCGTCGCGAAAGCGAAAAACATATCGAATACCTGGCCACGCACGATGCCCTGACGCACCTGCCTAACCGCACGTTGTTCAATCAGTGGTTGTCAATGGCGATCGCCGCGGGGGATCACTTCGCGGTGCTGTTCATCGATCTGGATCGATTCAAGTTCATTAACGATTCGCTCGGCCACGAAGCAGGCGATCAGTTGCTGCAGGCCATCGCCAAGCGTCTGCGTGCCTGTGTCGGCGCCAGCGATCGGGTGGCACGCCTGGGTGGCGATGAATTCGTGGTACTGATCGACAATGTCGACATGGCCGGCGATGTCGAACCGGTCGCCGGGCGGATTCTCGATACCGTGTTGCAGCCGGTGGCACTTAACGGTCAGGAATACCGCGTCACCGCGAGTATCGGCGTGTCACTGCATCCGCAGGACGCGCGCGATGCCTCGGGCCTGCTCAAGCAGGCCGATATGGCAATGTATGGCGCCAAGGAGGATGGCAAGAACAACTTTCAGTTCTATGCCGCCGAACTCCAGGATCGTATGCGCGTACGCATGTGTCTGGAAAACAATCTGCGTTGCGCGCTCGAAAAACAGCAGTTCGAGCTGGCCTATCAGGCCAAGATCAATCTCGCCGACGGTGCGATTGCCGGCGTCGAAGCGCTGTTGCGTTGGCACTGCGACGAACTGGGTCCGATGATGCCCGGTCAGTTCCTGCCGCTGGCCGAAGAGCTTGGCCTGATCGTGCCCATCGGCCGCTGGGTGCTGGAAACCGCCTGCGAACAGAATATGGCCTGGCAGCGTGCCGGACTGCCTGCGGTGCGTATGGCCGTGAATATTTCCGCGGTCCAGCTCGGCGACCAGACCCTGGTTTCGCACCTGCGTTCGGTGCTCGAACGCACGGGTATGCCGCCGCATCTGCTGGAACTCGAAATCACCGAAACCGCGGTCATGCAGGACATCGCGAGCGCGCTCGCATTGCTGGCCGAAATCAAGCGCCTGGGTGTGATGATCGCGATCGACGATTTCGGCACCGGCTATTCTTCGCTCACCCAGTTGCGCTCGTTGCCCGTGGATACCCTCAAGATCGACCGTTCCTTCGTGCACGAGTTGGCGACCAACAGCACCGATCAATCCATCGCCAGCGCCATCATTACCATGGGCAAGAGCTTGAGCCTGAACGTCATCGCCGAAGGCGTGGAAAACGCCGAACAGGAAGCCTTCCTGCGCAATCAGGCCTGCGATGGCATGCAGGGTTTTTATTACAGCCGCCCCGGCGCGGCGGATGTATTCGCCGAGTTGCTCGGTGGCCAGAGACAGCGCTGTACCGGCTGAGTCCGCGTTTGCCCGGATCGACCCCCGCAGGCCATGGAAAACGGATTACGCGGCCCGCGTTTCTCACCGCCATTAAAAACGAATGCCGGTACCGGGCCCTAATAACGCGCAACCGCCGGGCGCGGTGTGCTTGCCGCGTCGACCATCACGCTGGGTGATACGCGGTTCTTGCCGCCATGTTTGGCGTCGTAGAGCGCCGCATCGGCCTGCGCGACGAGTGTATCGAGTGGATGCTCGGCGATGACGCCGGCAGCGGCGCCGATGCTGACGCTCACATGACTGCCGGTCGGCGCATGCGGTATCCCGAACGTCTCGATGGCCCGGCGCAGTCGTTCGGCCATGACCGTCGTTTCGGCAAGCGTTGCATCGAATAGCAGGATGAGAAACTCTTCGCCGCCGTAGCGGATCGCCAGATCCCGGTCGCTGCGTAACTGGGCCGATATTTCCCCGGCGACACATCGCAGACAGGCATCGCCGGCCGGATGCCCGTAGTAGTCGTTATAGGCCTTGAAATCATCCACATCGAGCATGAGTACGCCAAGACTCGTACGCGCATGGCGTCGGTCCGCGTAGAGCAGCGCGCTCTGTCGATCGAATTCGTGGCGATTGGCCAGCCCGGTGAGCGCATCGTGGGTCGCTGCATGCGCGCTGATTTCGTTTTCCAGCCGGTCATGGATACGGCGCAGGAAGGCGTAGCGGGTATCGCGCTCCATTCGATAGTTGGCCACGAGGCTCACATAGCCCACGCCGCTCATGAGCGCCATGCCGATAAAAAACGCGGGAAAGGCGATCTGTGCCGCCAGCAGCACGCTGCAGTAACCGGCGATCAGAATGAGCGTGCTGGCCAGCGCGAATCGAAACGGCGGCCTTTGGTTGACGTTGGCGTAGGTCAGGATGCCGGAAACGGCGTACTGATAGTGCTCGGCCGTCCCGACCTCGCGATTGAGATAGAAGATGAACAGCAACTGGGCCGCCATGGCCAGCGGCATGCTGGCGGACAGGCATTCGCGCAGCCACAGCCCGGGGCGCTGTCGCACCACCAGCCCCGCGACGAGCAACCACGGCGTGACCACCAGCAGGTGACACAACAGCGCGATGTCGAAGGTGGCCGGCAGCAGCAGGTAGTCGACGATCAGGTAGAGGTTGTAGATGAGCAGCGACGGCACGATGGTGCTGGCCATGACCCGGGCGCGATATTCGCGTCGATAGGTCTCGTAGGCCCGTTCGACGGGCGCCGGAAAGCGCAAGCGACGCTGGCGATCGTTCATGCAGCGCTCGATCGTCAGGCGATCGAGCGCATGTTCGCGGTCTGTCGCTTGTGTTTCGGCCAAGGCGGACACAGCCCATGGTGCATACGATGTTGTCTTGTACCACGACAGCACGGTGCAATCATTTGGGCATTCGGCTTAGCTGGCGACAATGCCCTGGGCACGAGCCATGGCATAGGCCGCTTTCGGGCCAGTCCAAAGCGAGGACAGCAACACCAGCGATACCGGGATCGCGGTAATCACGATCAACTGCTGCAGCGCGCCGATCTGGCCGCTGCCCATGGTCAGCAACACGCCGGCCATGATCGCCATGAGAATGCCGCATAGCGCACGCATCAGCGGCGCGGGTTCGTCGTGGCCGGCCGCGACCACGGCGATCGCATAGCTCATGGAATCGCCGGTGGTGGCCACGAAGATCGAGGTCAGTACCATGATTGCCAGCGCCATGGCGGCCCCGCCCGGCAGCGCCTGGGCCACGGTGAGCGTAGCCACATCGAACTTGAAGTCGGCCAGGGCATCGGTGAGATCGAACACGCCGGCCATCTGATAGTGAATGCCCGAGCCGCCCAGCAGGGTGAACCAGATCGTGGTGGCGATCGGCGCCAGCACGGCCACCGAAATGATCATCTGGCGGATCGTGCGGCCACGCGAAATACGGGCCACGAAGATCGCCATCAACGGCCCGTAGCCGATGAAC
This sequence comes from Salinisphaera sp. T5B8, assembly GCF_040361255.1. NCBI lineage: Bacteria > Pseudomonadati > Pseudomonadota > Gammaproteobacteria > Salinisphaerales > Salinisphaeraceae > Salinisphaera > Salinisphaera sp. T5B8. The sequence goes on from NZ_APNG01000003.1 coordinate 199,877, forward strand.
CAGGCAAAGAAGAAGATCGTCCACCACTTCATCCACCACGCCGGCGCGGTCTGGGCGTTCATCGTGGCCATGGTCATGAACGAACTGATGTAGTCGCCCAGGGCCTGGCTATAGGCATTCACCAGAAACAGTGTCGGGCCGAATACGAAGATCACCGCGGCGATGCCCAGAGCCAGAAACACGTTGAAGCGGCTCATCAGCTGAATGCCGCGGTTGATACCGGTCACCGCCGAGGTGACATAGACCACGCCCAGCACCGCCAGAATCGACAGTTGGCTGGTCAAACCTTCGGTCAGGCCGAAGATTTCGTGCAGCCCGTAACTGACCTGGGTGGCCAGAAAACCGATCGGCCCGACCGTGCCGGCAACCACCGCGATAATGCACACGGCGTCGATCACGCTGCCGATCGGCCCGTGGATCAGGCGCCGGCCCAGCACCGGCAACAACAGGCTGCGCGGGCGTAGCGCCTCACCGTTGTCGTAATGGGCATGGGCGAGCACGATCGCAGTCAGCGATCCCAGCACGGCCCAGGCGAGAAACCCCCAGTGCATGAACGATTGCGCCAGCGCATCGGAAACCGCGGCTGCACTGCCGGCCTGGCTATCGAACGCCGGCGGCGTGGTCAGAAAATGATAGACCGGCTCGCCCGCGGCAAAGAACACGCCGCCGCCGGCCAGCAGCGTACACATGATGATCGACAGCCACTTGAACGTGCTCAGTTCCGGCGTATCCACGCCGCCGATACGCGCTCGCGCTGCCGGCGTACAGGCCAGCCCGATACCGATGAAGAACGTGGCCAGCAACAACCACTCAAAATAGCTGCCCAGGGTCGCTGCCGTCCAGGCGAATCCGCCGGCGATCGCGCCGGCGACCCCGTCGAGATCGTAAAGCGACGCACCCAGGAACAGGACCACGAAACCCACGCTCAAGGCCAGGGTGATGGGATCGCCCCAGCGCGAGCGGGGGCCGGTAGCAGATTGATTCATTAACAAGCCGGTTCGTCTACAACGAAGACGCCACCCGCGCATGATCGCGCACCGGAACCTGCCAGTTCGGCCGCTTTAACGTGTGGTTCGGTCCCCGTTGCCGCATTGTTGCGGTGCAAAATAAAGCGCGCCAGCATACAGCAGTGATGCAAATCGTGAAGGTTAGGGAAGCTCTGCATAACCTCTCGCGGCTCGCATTTGAGGCCGACCCCTTCCGGCGCCGCCGGCTTTGCGCCCGCCTGGTCAGCGTCAAGTCAGACGCACTGTGCAACCAGCACGCTACGCCTACCTCTGTTTGTCAGCCACGCGCAAAGCACGCCGGCGCGACCATGACAGGTTGTGCAGAGCTTCCCTAGTCGTGGCGCTTGGGTGGCGTGCGTAGCGCCTTGGTTCGTGCGCGGCGGGATTTGTCGTTCAGGCGTTTGCGCTTGGCCGCGCGTGACGGTTTCGTGGCCTTGCGCCGACGGGGTGCCGTGCCGGCACTGCGTACGATCGCCTCCAGGCGCGCGAGCGCATCCGCGCGGTTTTTCTCCTGACTGCGAAATCGTTGCGCCTTGATCACGAGCACGCCGTCGCGGCTGATACGTCGATCGCGGCGTTCGAGCAGCCGCGTCTTGTAGCTGTCCGGTAACGACGAGGCCTGGATATCGAAGCGCAGATGAACCGCCGTGGCCAGTTTGTTGACGTTCTGCCCGCCGGCGCCGGAAGCGCGCACGGCATGCCATTCGAGTTCCGATTCGTCGATAGATACCCGATTGGAAATCGATAGCGCCATGATTTCAGGTTAATCGATTTCCTGGCGCACCTGGCCGTAGGCGAGCAGCGAAAACAACACCGTGCCGCCGAGCACATTGCCGATGAAAGCGGGCACCAGGCAGTTCCAGAGCGCATCGCCCAGTGCGACCTCGCCGGCGAGCACGAGCAGGAAGGCCTCCATGGAACCCACCACGACGTGGGCGAAACCGCCGATGGCGATCATGTAGGTCGTGATTACGATCACCCAGATCTCCGAGCCGCGGGCGTTGGGCAGCATCCACACCATGGCAGCCACGAAAAAGCCGGCCGGGATGCCGTGCAGCAGCGTTTCCAGCCAGCCTTTTTCCAGCAATGGTCGGGACACCTCGTGGAAAGCGGCCAGCTGGTCGGCCGTGGCGAAGCCGATGATGTCAGTAAAGGTCGCGGCCACCAGGGTGCCCAGCAGATTGGCAATCAGTACCACGCTCCATAGCCGCGCGATGCACATCAGCGCCTGGCGGTTGGTCCGCGCCATGAGCGGCAATACCGCGGTGATGGTGTTTTCGGTAAACAGCTGCATACGCCCGAGCACGACCAGCACAAACCCCACGCAATAGCCGAATGCTTGTAACGGCTCGCGCCAGGGGCTGTCGGGCAGATGGGTGTGTAGCAGGCCTTCCGCAATCACCGAGGTCGAGATGGCGATACCGGCGGCCACACCGGACCACCACAGCGAGCCCATCGGGCGCGCCATTTCCTCTTCGCCATCGCGGCGAATGGTCTGATAGATCGCACGCGCGGAGACACGCGCGTTCGGGATGGGGCGGGGCGGGCTATCGGGCATTGAATTGTGCGCAACTGGATTTTGCAGCGCGCAAGCCTACCCGAATTTCTCCTCCCGTCCAGCGCCATGCAGGGATGCCCGGGGTACGGCTTGTCTCACGCCGGGCCCGACCCATGTTCGAAGATGAAGCATTCGATAAGGAACAGCGTTATGGCATTTGTTGAAGTCGATCGCGAAAACGACGCACCGGTCGAGTTGTATTACGAGGATGTCGGCAGCGGCAAGCCGGTCGTGCTCATCCATGGCTGGCCATTGTCCGGGCGTTCCTGGGAAAACCAGGTACCGGCACTGGTGCAGGCCGGCTACCGTGTGATCACCTACGATCGCCGCGGCTTCGGCAAATCCTCGCAGCCGTTTACCGGCTACGACTACGACACGCTGGCCCGCGATCTGAACACGCTGGTCGAGCATCTGGACCTGACCGACATGACCCTGGTCGGCTTTTCCATGGGCGGCGGCGAAGTCGCGCGCTATATCGGCACCTACGGCACTGATCGCGTGGCCAAGGCCGTGCTCGCCGCCGCCGTGCCGCCGTATCTCTATAAGGCCGACGACAACCCCGACGGCGGTCTCGACGATGCCACCATCGCCGATTTCGAAAATGGCGTGAAGGCCGATCGGCCTGCCTTCTTCGAAGACTTTTCCGGCAATTTCTTTTCCACCGAACAGGGCGGGCTTTTGGTCAGCGAGGCCAATCGCCAGTACCACCGCGATATCGCCTGGTTTGCTTCGCCCAAGGGCACGTTGGATTGCATCGCTGCGTTCGGGCGGACCGACTTCCGCGACGATCTCGCCAAGTTCGATGTGCCGACGCTGGTCATTCATGGCGATTCGGATGGCATCGTGCCGTTCGAAGTCAGCGGCAAGCGCTCGGTGGATGCGATTGACGACGCCTCGCTCACGCTCATCGAAGGCGGCCCGCATGGCATCAACGCCACACATGCGGACGAGTTCAACAAGGCCCTCCTCGATTTCCTTGGCTAGGGCCTGTTAAGGCAAAGGCCGGGGCCGTGTGCGGCCCCGGCTTACCCACCATGTCCCACTACAGCGAAGATACACGCTCGATACTTGCCGATCTGATCGAAAGCCGTCGTAGTCTGCGTGAGTACAGTCGTACCCCGGTCAGCCGCGCCGCGCTCGAATGGATCGTGGCCTGTGCCCAGGGGCCATCCGGTGCCGGCCAGCGCAACGCGCCCTCGGCGCATGCGCTCTATCCATTGCGCCTGTTTGCCATCATCAACCGCCTGGACGATTCGAGCTGCCCGCCAGGTCTGTATGCGTTCGACGGGGCGCATCGGCGCCTGGGGCCGCGACTCGGCACGACCTCGCCGCAGGCGTTGCGCGCCACCTCGCTGGCCGACGATCACTGGCTCGAACACGCGGCAGTCGTGCTCGTGGTGGCTGCCGATTACCCGGCCGCCCGGGCCCATTTCGCCGACCAGCAGCCCGATGGCCTGCGCGGCGATCGGTATGCGCATATCGAGACCGGCGCGGTATTGCAGAATCTACATCTAGCCACACAGGCACAAGGTCTGGGCGGGGTGATCGTTGCCGGCTTCGACGATCGCCGACTGGTGGACACGCTGGCGCTGCCGGATGGCCTGCGCAGCGTCGCCCTGTTCTGTATCGGCGCGCCGTCCTAGTCGACCTGCTCGAGCGCAACCGGCGTTCGAAAGTGCAGGGTGCGATAGGGGTAGGGGATCTCGATACCCGCGGCGTCGAGCGCGGCCTTGATCGCGACCACCACCTCGTTGCGCGATTTGCGCGTGCCCAGCGGTGTCGAATCGCACCACCAGCTCACGTCGATATCCATGCTGCTGCTGCCAAAGCCGGTGGCAAAGACCTGCACCGGATAGTCGGGCACACGGCTTTCGCAGGCGCGGACCGCGGTTTCGATGACCTCGAGTGCGCTGGCCAGATCCTCGTCGTAGGCCACGCCCGTGGTGATATGAATACGCCGTACCCGTTGGTTGGTGAGTACCAGAACCGAGTTCTTGAACAGGCTGGCATTGGGTACGACCAGCAGCTCGCCGGTGACCTGGCGAATATTGGTGACCCGGATATTGATCTGCTCGACCCGGCCCATGACCTCGCCGCTTTCGATGAAATCCCCGCTTTCGAAGGGGTATTTCCAGAGCATGAGCATGCCGGCAAAGAAATTCTCGAAGGTGTCCTTGAAGGCGAAGCCGACGGCGACCGACAGGAGGCCCAACCCGCCGAGGGCCTTGGCGGGTGACAGGCCCGGAAACACCGCGATCGCCGCGAGCGTAAGCCCCAGCGCCCAGATGCCCAGCGACAGCAGACGTTCGATGAGACGGCGTAACGACGGGCGCGTTTTCGAGCGGACCACGCGGGCGGCAATGAACCGGCTCAGCCAGGCCAGCAGCCAGCTCAGCACGAGAATCATCAGCCCGATGCCGATAAACGGCAGATGATCGACGAAATCACCCCAGCTTACGAGCACGGTGTCCTGCACCGACGCCATGACTTCGTCGATCGTATCGGGCGCCGCGGCGGCCTGTGCACTGGATGCCATGCTCGAATGCTCCCCGGTCGTTCGCGCGGCAGTTCGGCCCATTGTTCGCCCGCGGACACACGACTGCAAGCTATTGCCATGGCGTACGTGACCGATTGGCGGACTTGATCCGACGCCCAAACAGCACGGTGTGGCCGCTATGTTCAACATTATCTAGTAATAAGCGAAAGCACCTTTTCGACGTTGTTTTTCAATGTTCTAAAGGGCCTTTGCCACGGCGCGTACGCGCGTTACCAACCCGAGACGCCCGCTGTTTTTATGACGCGCTGATACCGCGCGCCCTCCCAAGGGTCGGCGAATAAAGTTTGGCGACATTTCGCCGATCTGTAGCGGGGCCGGGTTGGTGCGCATGCAAGCGTTGTGACCCACGCGCGTAGCGCCTCTGTATCCCGGCGTGTTTCTTTCATCTTATGCAGGCCAAGCCATGACCGATTCCGCTGCCGTCACCGCTGCCCAGTTCAAGGCGCTGCGCACCGCGATTGATCGCGCGCAAGCCGTGATCGAGTTCGATGCCCAAGGCTACGTCCTCGATGCGAACGACAATTTCTGTCGCACCATGGGGTACGAACGCCAAACGATCATCGGTGAACATCACCGCATGTTCTGCGCGACCGAAGAAGTCGAGCAGCCGGCCTATGCCGAGTTCTGGCAGCGCCTGGCCGAAGGGCATTTCGACAGCGGCGAATATCGGCGTATCGCACGCGACGGCAGTGAAGTGTGGCTGCAGGCCACCTACAACCCGATTTACAACGAGGCTGGCGAGGTCGTGCGCATCATCAAGCTCGCCAGCGATATCACGCGCGAAAAAGGCATTAGCGCCGAACACGCCAGCAAGCTCGATGCCCTGGATCGCTCGCGCGCGGTCGTCGAGTTTGATCTCGATGGCCATGTCCTCAAAGCGAACGCCAACTTCCTGAACCTGATGGGCTATAGCGAAGATGAACTGGTCGGTGAGCATCATCGCCGTCTTTGCGATCTGGAATACGCGCAAAGCCAGGAGTATCGAAACTTCTGGGCGCGTCTGGCGCGCGGTGAATTCATCTCCGGTGAGTTTCAGCGCTATACCCGGGATGGCCGCGAAGTGTGGGTGCAGGCGGTCTACAATCCGGTGCTCGACGCGCGCGGACGCCCGACCAAGATCGTCAAGTTCGCCAGCGACATTACCGAGCAGCGACGCAGCCAGGCCGAGGCCGACGGCAAATTCACGGCCATGGATCGTGCGCAGGCCATCATCGAGTTCAATCTCGATGGCACCATCATCACGGCCAACAAGAATTTTCGCGATACGGTGGGCTATCGGCTCGACGAACTGGTCGGCCAGCACCACCGCATGTTCTGTGAGCCCGAATACGCGGCCAGCGAAGACTACAAGCGGCTGTGGCAGAAACTGGCGGCCGGCGAATATATCGCCGATCAGTTCAAGCGCCTGGCGCGCGACGGCCGCGAGATCTGGCTGCAGGCCAGCTACAACCCCATCTTCGATCTGCACGGTCGGCCCTATAAGGTGGTGAAGTTCGCCACCGACATCACCGCCGACAAGCACCGCAATACGGAATTCGAAGGCAAGGTCAACGCGATCGCGCGTTCGCAGGCCGTGATCGAGTTCGATCTCAAGGGTTATATCCTGGCAGCGAACGATAACTTCCTGAATACCCTGGGCTATCAGCGCGACGAGCTGGTCGGTCAGCATCATCGCCTGCTTTGCGAACCCAGCTATGTCGCCAGTGCCGCCTATCGCGATTTCTGGCTGGCGCTGGCGCGCGGTGAATTCTTTGGCGGACGTTTCATGCGCATCGGCCGGTTCGGCCAGCGGATCTGGATCCAGGCGACCTACAATCCGATCTTCGATGCCGATGGCCAGCCGTACAAGGTGGTCAAGTTCGCCACCGATATCAGCGAACAGGTCGAGCGCGAAGAACATATCCAGCGCCAGTGCGACGCCATGCGCGATGCAGTCGAACAGCTCAATGCCTCGATCGCCTCGATCGCCGAAAATACGCGGCTGACGCAGGAAATGGCGCGTACGACCCAGCGCGAAGCCAGCCAGGGCGTCAAGGCGCTGGACAATTCCACCGAGGCCATGGGCGCGATCCAGAAATCCGCCGAAGACATCGAGGAAATCGTCAAGGTCATTGGCGAGATCGCCTCGCAAACCAATCTGCTGGCCTTCAACGCCGCGATCGAGGCCGCGCGTGCCGGTGAACACGGGCTTGGCTTTTCCGTCGTGGCCGACGAGGTGCGCAAGCTGGCCGAAAAATCGGCCGACGCCACCCGTCAGATCAATCGTCTCATCGGCCAATCGCTCAAGCGGATCGACAGCGGCAACGAGGTCATCCGGGTGGCCCACGATGCCTTCGGGCGGATCGCCGAGGGCGTCGAGCAGACCACATCGTCGGTCGAAGAAATCGCGACCACCACACAAGAGCAACTGGGTACGGCCACGCGTGTCGATAGCCTCATTCGCGCGCTGACCGATTCGGCCCACGAAAACGTGCATCGCGAATCGCGCGAGCAGCACGCGCCGCCGGTCCGGCTCAAGGCCGTCAACGCCGGCTGATGAGTACGCACAGTTTCGGTATTCTCGGCGTCGGCGACGGCGAGGTCGCCTTCGAACTGGACTCGCTACGCGAGGTGGTTGCGCTCCAACAGCCGTTGGCCCGGCTGCCGCGAACGCCGGCATGGGTCAGCGGCAGCTTTACCCTGCGCGGCGCCCAGATCCCGACGGTCGACCTGGCGGCGCTGATGGGCAACGGCCAGCCATCGTCGGCCGACGAACAGCGGTATGTCGTCGCCGTGCTTGCCAGCGGCGGGCGGCGCTTCGGTGTACTCGTCGACCGGGTGGGCGATGTCATCAGTATCGATGGCGAACAACTCAATACCCTGGATCGCGCCGACAGCGACGAACGTTTGCTGGCGGCCCATGTATTCTGCCGTACACAAAGCGATAAGCCGATTTACGTACTCGATATGGAGGCCTTGCTGGCGATCGAGGGCATGGTCCATGTCAGCGACGAAGCAGGGCGCAAGGCACGCGCAGCGCGTACCGGCAACTACGCGCGCGAAACCGCTCGCAAGCGCGCCGTGATTGCCTGTGCCGGGCCCCTGACGTTTGCCGTGGATGCCGATGTCGTACGCGAAATCGCGGCCTGCCAGGATCTGAGCAAGCCCGCGGTCGCGATTGCCGGTTATCTGGGCAATCATCGCCTGCGCGACGATCTGGTGCCGGTCTTCGATGCGCGCTCGCTGCTCGGCGAGGCCCCGACGACCCAGCCGCCGGCCCAGTTGCTGGTGATCGATACCGGCCAGGGCAAGCTGGCGTTGGCGGTCGAGCATGTTCAGAGCATGGCTACGTATCAGTCGCAGGATTGCCTGCCGCTGAGCGGGTCGGCCGATCAATTGCGCGACAGCGTGGTAGCCGGGTTGTTGTCGCGGCCGGGCCAGGCCGATGCGCTGATGCTTTCGCACAGCGCGCTTTTCGCACGCGAGGAGCTCGCCAACATCGCGCGCGTACACGCAGAACTCAATCAGGACATGCTGCAACAACGTCAGTCAAGCGGACTCGCCTGGCGGCGTTTTGCCTTTCTGCATTTTCAGGTCGCGGGCGAGTTCGTGGTGTGGCTCGATCAACTCGAGGCCGTACTGCCCATGCCCGAGCACTATGCACCGCTTGGCCACGCCCGTGTGTTCGAAGGCGTATTCCGGCATCTGGGGGCGCTGGTCAACCTGGTGGATCTGCGTCGCCTGCTGGGTCGTGAACAGGCCGCCGGCGGGGATTGCCGTGTGCTGGTGGTGCCGGTGCCGGCCGGGCGTATCGGCTTTATTGTGGACGCCGCCGACGATATCGAATATATCGAAGCGCCGGCCGATAGCCTGCATGTGTATCGGCGCGGTAGCGACGCGGCCAGGCCGACGCTGGCCCAACGGCATCATTGTCTGACGTCGGTAGGGGTGGGCGAACGTAAACAGTATCTGTCGCTGCTGTGCCTACAGGCCCTGGCTGCCGAGTTGCTGGGCGACGAAACCGCGCTGCCTGCAAGCCTCTGTGCGCCGCCGGCGCTGGCCAGCGCCTAGTCTGTATCCGGTAAGGCGGCATTCGCCGCCGCCGCAGGAAAACTTCGATTCGGGTGAATCCAGATCGCACTCGGCTGTATATAGTTACAGCTATGGAGCTGATCAAGAAACTCGAGATTCTCGCCGATGCGGCCAAATACGATGCGTCCTGCTCGTCGAGTGGCACGCGCAGGCGCCACTCGCTCGGCGGCAAGGGCATCGGCTCGAGCGAGGGTTCGGGCATTTGCCATGCCTATGCGCCGGATGGCCGCTGCATCTCGCTGCTCAAGATCCTGCTGACCAATTTCTGTATTTACGAATGCAGCTACTGCATCAATCGCAATTCATCGAACGTGGCACGGGCGCGTTTTACCGTCGATGAAGTGGTGCGCCTGACCCTGGATTTCTACAAGCGCAACTATATCGAAGGCCTGTTTCTGAGTTCCGGGGTGATTCAGAGCCCGGACTATACGATGGGCCAGCTCGTGGAAGTCGCCAGGCGTCTGCGTGTCGATCACGATTTTCGCGGCTATATCCATCTCAAGACGATTCCGGATGCCGACGGCCAATTGCTGGCTGATGCCGGCACCTATGCCGACCGGCTGTCGATTAACGTGGAACTACCCACGCGGATCGCGCTCGCCGATCTCGCGCCTGAAAAGGATCATCGCACCATCAAGCTGTCGATGGCGCGTATTCGTGCGCGCCAGGACGAATACGCCGAACGTCGACGCGAGGCGCGCCGCACATCCAGTCTGTCGCCGCGGCGTATCGCCACGCCGCGCTTCGCCCCGGCGGGCCAGTCCACCCAGATGATCGTCGGCGCCGAGCCGTCGACCGATGCCCAGATTCTGTCGACCACGGCGAATCTGTATTCGGCCTACCGCCTCAAGCGGGTGTATTTCTCGGCCTTTTCGCCGATCGCCGACGCCTCGGCCAAGCTGCCGGCCCGGCGTACACCGCTCATACGCGAGCATCGGTTGTACCAATCCGACTGGCTGATGCGTTTCTACGGCTACGGCCATGACGAAATCACCGCCGGCGTCGACGACAGCGCGAGCCACGGCATGCTCGATCTCGATGTGGACCCGAAGCTGGGCTGGGCATTGCGCAACCGCGATTATTTCCCGGTGGATCTCAACCGCGACGCGCGCGAACGGCTGCTGCGCGTGCCCGGGCTGGGGGTGAAATCGGTCGACCGGTTACTGGCCATTCGGCGCTGGCAGAAAATCCGGCTCGAAGATCTGGTTGCGCTCAGAGCTGGCGTCAAGAAAGCCATGCCATTCGTGATCTGTGCCAATCACCGACCGGCGCTGGCCGAAGCACCAAGCGCCGCGCTTAGAGCCCGATTTGTGCCCGCACGCGCTGCCCAGCAGGCCTTCGATTTCTAGGCGCTTTGCCCATGAGCTTTCAAGCGTCGTTATTCGATTCGCAGAGCACGGCCGGCGATCAGGTCGTTGCGCGTTTTGCGCCGAATTTCGCCGGTTGGCAGAACGCCGCACGTCGATTGCTGGCCGCCGGTATCGCGCCGGCGCGTGTCTGGTGGCAGCCCACGCCCGATCATGAACAGGCAGACGCCGATGCGCCTGCCTCCGGCGCGCGGGTGCCCAAAGCATTCGTTGCCCAGGCACGTACGGTCAGCTGTCATCGCGACGACGATCGCTGGGCGCTGCTGTATCGCTTGCTCTGGCGGCTGACCCACGGCGAACGGCATGTGCTGCAACTCTCCGGCGATGCCGATACGGCGCGCTTTAACCGCTATGCCAAGGCCGTGCGGCGGGATGTGCACAAGATGAAAGCGTTTGTGCGGTTTCGCGAGGTGACGGATACCGACGACGGCGTGCCACGTTATCTGGCCTGGTTCGAACCCGAGCATTTCATCGTCGAGTACGTCAGCGGCTTTTTCCAACGCCGTTTTGCCAACATGCGCTGGTCGATTCTCACGCCGGTCGGCTGTGTGCATTGGGAAGGTCATGGCCAGCTCTGGTTCTCGCCGGCCACCGACAAATCGGCCGCGCCCGAAGGCGATGCTCTCGAGCAGGCCTGGCAGATCTATTACCGCAGTATCTTCAACCCGGCACGGGTCAAGGTTCGGGCGATGCAATCCGAAATGCCGCAGAAGTACTGGAAGAACATGCCCGAGGCGCATCTCATCCCCGCCTTGCTGCGCGACGCCGACCGGCGCGTGCAGGCGATGGAGGCCAACCGCAAGCATAGTGACGAACTGCGCTGCGGGCCCCGCCCGGCCAGCCCCGAGGCCGACAACGCTGCGGCCGTCGCGGCGAGCGCGCCGGCATCGCTCGAACGCCTGGCGTTGCAGGCCACCACCTGTCGTAACTGCCCGCTCTGGCAACCAGCGACCCAGACCGTGTTCGGCCAGGGCCCGGCCGATGCCCGCGTCATGCTTGTTGGCGAACAACCCGGCGATCGCGAAGACCTGGCCGGTCTGCCGTTCGTCGGGCCAGCCGGGCAGCTGCTCGATCGCGCGCTCGCGGCCGCGGGGGTGGCGCGCGAGCGTTTGTATCTGACCAACACGGTCAAGCACTTCAAGTTTAGCCCACGCGGCAAGACCCGCCTGCATGCCACGCCCAGCGAAACCGAGGTCATGGCCTGTCGGCCCTGGTTGGATGCCGAGATCGGTTTGGTGGCACCGGAGCTGGTGATCGGCCTGGGCGCGACCGCCGGGCGCGCATTGCTGGGCACCGACGTGCGTATAAACCGTGATCGTGGCCGCATCATCACGCACGACGATCGGCGTTATCTGCTGACCGTCCACCCGTCGTATCTGCTTCGGCGCGGGACGGCGGCCGCGAACGCCAGCGAATACCAGCGTTTCGTCCAGGATCTGGCGCAGGCGGTGGACTGGGTTTGAATCAATAGTTCGCCAATGAACGCGAAGGTCGCAAATAAAGGACCTCGATTCGGCGTCGCGATACGCAGCGAACGCAGTTGCAGTCGGAGGTCGGATTAGCCGAAGGCGTAATCCGACAGGAACGTAGCCCCCGAGTTCGATGCCGGTTGGTCGCTGTAACGACTGACCGCTACGGGTCACGTGCTTTCTTCGGCCCCGGTTGTGAAGCGAATGAGAAGTCAGCGCCGATACGGCCAGCGCGTAAGTGTAGGTGGATTAACGCAGCGTAATCTCACATCGCACACAGCCTGCGTACCGATTCGGCCCATGTGGTTCGTCTCGGCGTCGGCCGCTCAATGCAGCCGGATGAAACGGTGCGTGCGCAGCGTCCACGCTTGGCCGTGCCCGGCCCCGGTGTCGAAAACCACGGCGCCGACTCGCGCACGACACGCCGGGCGTGCATGATCGGCACTGACATTCCGCCTCCAATGGTCGAATCGCATGGCAGACAAAGGCGAAAGTGCACGCAGCAATCTGTTGGGTCAGTTCGCGAGCCTGAGCGGCAGCCTGTCGAAAAAGGCGCTGGGCGCGCTGACAAGGCGCGTCGGCGGGCTGACCCTGGATATCGGACGTACGATCATCCTCGACCGCGCCCAGCGTCGTCTGTTGTCCGACGAGCAGCGCGCCTGGATGAAGCGCGCCGGCGAGGCGATCCAGGATGCACGCCAGACGGCCGGGCTTTCGCGCGATGAACTGGCCAGCGCGCTCGATCTGGAAGACAAGACCGTATTGCAGGCCATGGAACAGGGTTCGGCCACCGTATCCTTCGATCTGATTCTGCGACTGACCTCACTTTTGGCGCGCAACGATCCGATCCCGTTCCTGATTCAACTCGTTCGTGGCTTCAACCCGCGGTTGTGGGCGCTCGCCGAGGATTGGGGCGTGGGCCGGCTGCCCGGCATGGTCGAGCGCGATCGGCAATGGATGAACATCTACCGCGGCAACGAAGCCGCCCGCCAGCTGCCGCAGGCGGATTTCGAGCGGGTCATGGCGTTTTGTGAAAGTGCGCTCACCATGGCCGTACAGTTCCAGCAAAGTTCGGCCGCGGGAAATACCTCTGGCGCGGACGATCAGACCGACCGGGCTTGAAAGCCAGGCGAACAGCGGCATCGTCGGCGGATTACCCAAGGCAATACGCACGATGCAAACACTCAAGATCGACCTGGTTTCCGATGTGGTCTGCCCCTGGTGCGCCATCGGCGACGCGCGCCTGCAACAAGCGATTACCCAACTGGATGACGAAATCGATGTGCAACTCGAGTGGCATCCGTTTCTGCTCAACCCCGATGTGCCGGACGACGGGCGGGATATTCTCGAACATCTGAGCGCGAAATACGGGCGCAGCGAAGACGAGATGAAAGCCGCGCAGCACGAGATCATGGCCGCCGCGAACGAACTCGGGCTGAACTTCGACCGGGCCCTGGCACGGCGCTCCTGGAATACCTTCGATACGCATCGCGTGCTGGCCTATGCGAAAGAACAGGGCTGCGACGGGGCGTTCAATCGCGCGTTGTTCGCGGCGTATTTCGGCCGTGCCGAAAACCCGACCGATGCCAACGTGCTTGCGACGATCGGCGCATCGCTGGGCCTGGATGGGGAGCGCATCCGCGAGATCGTGGCCGGTGAGGCCTATGCCGAACAGGTCGAGCGCGAAGTCGCCCACTGGCAGTCGCTGGGGGTATCGTCGGTGCCGTCGTTCATTGTCGACAACCAATATCTGCTCGCCGGCGCCCAGCCGCCCGCGACATTGGCCGATGCCCTGCGCCAGATCGCGGCCGAGCGCAGCGAAAGCGCCTGAATCAGATCTCGGGCGCGGCCGGCGGGCGCGAGGCCTCGGGTACTTCGTTTTCGTCGACGCGGGCGCGCACGTTCGGCAGGTAGTCCGGGTATTCGCGCTGTACGAAATCCAGCAATGCTTCGCGCATGCGACAACGCAAATGCCAGAGCGTGATCGAGTCGGTGGAACTCATCAGAAAACGAATCTGCATGGCGTGCTCGCCGGCATCCACGACCTGGGTGGTGCCGATGAGTTCGTCCCAGGCACCGTCGGCCTTGAGCAGCCGCTCGAACTCGGCGCGTAGCGGCGGTACCGGCATCCGGTAATCCAGCCACATGAATACGGTCCCCATCAGGCTCGTCGGGCGACGGGTCCAGTTCTCGAACGGGTTTTCGATGAACCACTGCAGGGGCACGACCAGCCGGCGCAGATCCCAGGTGCGCAGCACCACATAGGTGGTGGTGACTTCCTCCACCCAGCACCATTCGTCCTTGAACTTGAGCACGTCCTCGATACGAAAGGGTTGAGACAGCGCGATCTGCAGGCCGGCCAGCAGATTCGACAGCACCGGCCGGGCCGCAAAACCGATGATCAGGCCACCGATACCGGCCGAGGCCAGCAGGCTGGTGCCCAGCTGGCGAATCGACGGGAAGGTCATGAGCGCGGTGGAAATACCGATGATCGCCACCAGTACGGTCAGCCCGCGGGTGAGAAAACGCGCCTGGGTTTCGACCCGGCGGGCCGCGTGGTGGCGACCTTCGACGGCCGGATTGAGGCTGACGATGACATCGCCGATCGCGGTAATCGCTTTCAGCGCTGCCCAGGTCAGGGCCAGGATCAGACACAGGCTGTTGAGATGGCGAATGGCCGCAATCCACGGCACGCTGTCATCGCTGGCATGCCAGACCGCCTGGAGGGCGACAAAGAACACCACCACGCCGCCGGCGTTGTCGCATTGCTGCAGGAATTCACGGGCGATCGCGCGCCGCTGGATCAGACGATAACCGAGCTTGATTAACAGGATGTAGGCGAAGGTCACCGCGGCGGCGGTGAGCGCGCCGGTGGCCAGGGTTACGGCCCAGCGGCCGATCGGACTATCGAGTGTTTCGAGCATTGCAGACGTTTCCAGAACACCAGGCGCGCCATTGGCCGCCTCAACTGCACAGGCATGCAGTTTTCCTGCCACGCCGCCACCGCGCTGCGTTCTCTACTTCGCGCTGGCGGGTTCGATCGAGACGCTGCCCCGTAATTTCGGTTATTTTGACGCGCAGGGATAGAGGCCGATGTGCCGCGACGGGCGAATCCATGTCGCGCCAGCGAGCAGGTTGAAGGAAAACAAAGGAGTGGGGCTTGGCGTTAGCAGGTTTTTGGCGTAGGCGGATTAGCGTGCGCATTCTGGTGTGGTGCCTGGCCCTGGGGATCAACGGCTGTGCCTGGCAGGCCGCCCAGTTCTGGGTGGCTGGCGAACAGGTGGCGCTGCGCGAAACCGATGCCGACGAGCGCCCGCCCGCGAACGCGGCGCCGAAACTGCTCGTGGTCGCGATCGACGGTATCGACCGGCATCTGCTCTACGACATGCTGCGTGCCGGCGAACTGCCGGAAATGGCACGTCTGCTCGGCGATGACGGCAACCAGCAATTCGCCCATGCCTGGTTCCAGGATTCAATCGTCAGTGTATTGCCCTCGTCCACGGCGGTGTCGTGGGCGACCACGGTGACCGGCGCCACGCCGGCCGAACATGGCGTCGCCGGCAACGAATACTTCATTCGTGCGACCGGCGAATATGCGGCGCCGGTGCCGGTGACCATCCATGACGCCACACCGGTATTCGAAATCTATACCGACGGCTATGCCAACGACTTGCTGGAAGTGCCCACGATCTACCAGCGCCTGCGCGAAACCGATCCCGGCGTACGCATCTGGGTGGGCATGCACCAGTTCTATGCCGGGGCCGACCGGCTCATTCTCACCGATCGTACCGCGATGCTGGATGCCTTCCAGAGTCTGTTTGCCGAGCATGTGGCCGGCCAGCTCACCGGCGAGCAGTCGTTGTCGCTGTTCGAGGAACTCGATGCCGAAGTCATCGAGAACATGGACGATCTCATCGAGGACGAACTCGCCGCGGATGTGATCACGATCTATCTGCCCGGCCTGGATCACTACGCGCATATCCACGACGCCGATCCGGATGTTTCGCGTCGCGACTATCTCAAGAAGGGCCTGGAACCGATGATGGCCGATCTGCGCGAATCGCTTGCCGAGGCCGGCGAGCTCGACGATCGCTATATCGTGATCACCTCCGATCACGGCCATACCGGCGTATTGCACGACGATGCCCATTCGTTGTCGACCGACGGCGAAGGCGAGCCGCCCAATCTGCTCGAAGCCGCCGGCTTTACCCTGCGGCCCTACGAACTGGCCATCGATGACGACGTATTCTTCGATGCGGTGATTGCCTATCAGGGCGCGCTGGCCTATGTCTACGTGGCCGATCGCACCACCTGTGCAACGCGCGACGCCCCCTGCGACTGGACCCGCCCGGCGCGCGCCGAAGATATCGAAACCGCGGCCGAAGCGTTCTATCGAAACAACGAAGACGGCCTGCTCGTGCCGGAATTGCGGGGCACGCTGGATATGATTCTGGTGCGTACCGCGGCTTCGGACAGCGATGCCGAACAGGTCTTCGAAGTGTATACCGGTCACGGCAGGACCCAGCCGATCGCGGCCTATCTGGCGGCTCATCCGCATCCGAGCTATGTCGATATGCCGCAGCGCTTGCACGACCTCACCGTGGGCCGCCACGGCGATCGTGCGGGCGATCTGATTCTGGTGGCCCACAACGGCGACCGCGACGACCCGGCCCAGCGTTATTATTTCGCCCCGCTTTATCACTCCTGGCATGGCAGTCCGTCGGCGCGCGATTCCGATCTGCCACTGATCGTGGCCCGGCACGGTGACAATCGCGCCGCGATTGGGCGTATCGTGCGTTCGGCGCTGGCCGGCGGCCACGATCAGCGCCGGATTGCCGATGTACTCATGCGCCTGCGCCAGGGCGCGCCCGAACGTGCTAAATCTTCCGCGAGTCAGTGACCATGACCGAGCCGAATACACAAACCATCGAAGCCACGATTCTCAGCCAGGTCGATGCCGGCGAGCCCGGGGCCACGATCTGCCCGTCGGATGTGGCGCGCAATCTGTGGGCAGCCACGGAATGGCGCGATCACATGGGCGCGGTGCGCGCGGCCGCCGCGCGTCTGGCCGAGGCCGGTGAGATCGTGGCCACCCAGCAGGGCACGGTTGTGGATGTGCGCAGCGCACGCGGGCCCATTCGCCTGGGACGCCCGGTCGATACCGTATCCAGCAACGGCTGATCCGGTTCGCGTGCCCGGTGGCGGATCACGCCGTATCGGGCTCGCTCGGTCGCTCCGGCGAGCCTTCGCCGGCCCCATCCTGCGGTGGCGGGGCGCTGCGATGCCACACATCCAGCTGCGGAAAGGCGATCGTGACGTCGTGTTCGCGAAAGGCGGCGTCGATAGCGAAATTCAGATCCGAAACCACGAAAAAGCGCCGGGTCACATCGCGAATGAAACAGCGCAGCTCGAAATCCAGCGCCGAATCGCCAAAACCGCGAAACAGGGCAGCCGGGGCGGGTACGCCTGCGCGGCCGTCGCTGATGACATCCTTGTTCTCGCTTGCGACCTGTAACAACAGCTTTTCCACCAGTCGCACATCGCTGCCGTAGGCCACGCCCACCGGCGCGCTGATGCGCCCGTAGCGATCGCGCAGGTTCCAGTTCTTCAGGTGCAGGGTCAGCAGTTCGGAATTGGGTACCACCACGGTGGTGCGCTGTAGTGTTTCGATCTCGGTGGCCCGGATACGAATACGGCGTACGAAGCCTTCGGTTTCACCCACGGTGATGTAATTACCGCGGCGTACGGGTTGTTCGAACAGCAGAATCAGCCCGGAGACGAAGTTGTTCACGATCGTCTGCAGGCCGAAACCGATACCCACCGACAGCGCACCGGCGATGAATGCCAGTTTGGTCAGATCCAGGCCCACATAGCTGAGCACCACGAGGGCCGCGATCACGAACAGCACATAGCCGGTGATCGTGGCCACGGCCTCACGCGTATGCGTCTCCATGGGCGTGCGTGCCAGCCACTGGTTTTCCATGCGCCCGGTAATCCAGCGAATGACGGTGGCCAGTACCACCAGCAGCAGCGCGCCCATGATCAGCTGTGCCGGCACGATCTGGATCTGGCCGAGATTGAACCCGGTCCAGGCTAGATGGCGGAGCATGTCGAAGCTCGTTCGCGACAGGCCCCAGATACGCAGCAACACCAGCGGCACGGCCAGCCAGATCGCCAGATGCAGCAAGGCCGCGATCAGATCGGCCTCGCGAAAACGCTCGCCGTCCTCGACATTGAGTACGCGTCGCAAACGTTGCTGCCAGGCGCGATGGCCTTCATTCAGACCGTTGGCCAGCCGGTCGGTCGCACGGCTGGCAAGCCAGGCGAGCAGGATCGTGGCCAGGGTCAGGGCGGCCTGGGGAATCGGCAGTCCGTTCCAGTGATCGGCACGCCACCAGCCGTAGAGTGCGGCACCGGCCGTGGCCAGGGTGGCCACACACAACAGCGCGGTAATACCCGCGCCCAGACGATTACGCATTCAGTTTACGGCCCCCGGTTGCACGATGGGTGATCGGTGTTTGCCTGCGTGATGCACGCGTACGACGAAACCTGTTCTGCCCGAATATGAACATACCCGTATGCCGGGTGGGGCCACAACACGCGTATGCGCATGCCCGTGTACCGCCGCCAACAGCCGTGAGCCGGCAAAAGGCCCTGGCGAGGCGTTTCGACGGCGCTGATTCGTTGCGGGCGGCGCAAGCGTCACCCGTGTGCGCAGCGCGGGTCAAAAATGGTGCATATGCAATGTTGCGGTGCAACAGGGTAATAATAATTGTTTTGCTGCGACGCAAGTCATCGACTCCAAGTGGCGACATGCCAAGTCGCAATGGTGTGTTTGCGGCAAGTGGCACGAATTTCGCGATAGCCCGGGGCGAGCCGGCGTCTGCAGGCGGCGCTGCCGCTGGGGCAGGGTCGCAGGCGCCTCATTTTTACCTGGGCCCATGACGCCCGTATTGCCTCGTTTGAAGGGAGATCGAGATGGAAAAGAAGGCCATGACCCGCGCGATTCTGGATGCCAAGAAAGCCAAGGGGTTGCGCTGGGACGATATCGCCGGCGAGATCGGCATGGCGCCGGTATGGACGGCGACCGCCTGTCTGGGTGAGGCCTCGGCGACCGAGGAGATTGCACAGAAGATTACCGCGGTGCTCGACCTGGGCGACGACGTCGCCGAAGCGCTGCAGGAGTGCCCGCTCAAGGGCCAGTGGATGGACAAGACCATCCCGAGCGATCCGCTGCTCTATCGCTTCTACGAAATTCTGTCGGTGTTCGGCCCCGGCGTGAAGCAGTGCATTCACGAGGAATTCGGTGACGGCATCATGTCGGCCATCGATTTCATGATCGATGTCGAACGCGAGGAACACCCCAAGGGCGACCGCGTGAAGATCGTGATGAACGGCAAGTTCCTGCCCTATGTGCGCTGGTAGCACGCCGCAAGATAGCGGCTGCGATCACATGGTTCCGATTTCATTGGGGGATTATTCATGTCGTATCTAGAACCCGCCGAGTTCGTCCAGAAGATGGTCGATTCCGGCGAATCCAAAATCTATATGGGCCGGCGCGACACCATCGTGCGTGCCTATATGGCCGGCGCCATCCTGGCGCTGGCGGTGGTCTTTGCGGTCACCATCACCGTGAACACCGGTAACCCGCTACTCGGCGCGGTGCTGTTTCCGGTGGGCTTTTGCATGCTCTATCTGATGAAGTTCGACCTGCTCACTGGCGTGTTCATGCTCACGCCGCTGGCCTGGCTGGACAAGCGCCCGGGGGTCACGATCGGTCGGGTGCTCGAGAACTGGGGGCTGGTGTTCATCGGCAATCTCGCCGGTGCGTTGACGGTGGCGGTGATCATGTCGATCAACTTCACCTACGGATTCGATACGCCGGTCAACGAGGTCGGCCAGACCATCGCCCATGTCGGCGAGGGCCGTACGCTCGGCTACAAGGAACATGGCTTCGGTGGCTGGCTGACGCTGTTCATCCGTGGTTGCCTGTGCAACTGGATGGTGTCGATGGGCGTGGTCGGCGCGATGGTATCGACCTCGGCCACCGGCAAGATCGCGGCCATGTGGATGCCGATCATGGTGTTCTTCTATCTCGGCTTCGAGCACTCGGTGGTGAACATGTTCCTGTTTCCGCTGGGTCTGATTCTGGGCGGCGGTTTCACCCTCGGGGACTACATCTTCTGGAACGAAATCCCCACCGTGCTGGGCAATATCGTGGGCGGTATTTCGCTCACCGGTCTGACGCTCTACTCCACCCATGTGCGGACCCAGCCGCGCCGGGAGATCGTTTGATCGGTCGAGCGCTTGTACGCTCGGTAGCGACACGCGCCGGTTTCGGCGCGTGTCGTTTTACCTGCGCTTTGTCTGTCGCTAGCGGCTGGCCGCGCGAGCCGCGCGAGCCGCGCACATCGTCATGCCCTCTTTACTAACGGTCACGACCGGCCAGGCGAGTTCGGCCGGACGCAAGAAGCAGAACCAGGATTTTCACGGCCTGTACGTGCCTCAGGGCACGCCGCTGCATACCAAGGGGATCGCGGTGGCCATCGCGGATGGCATCAGTAGCAGCGATGTCAGCCAGATCGCCAGTGAAACCGCGGTTTCGAGTTTTCTGGAAGATTATTACTGCACCTCGCAGGCCTGGTCGGTCCGCCGCTCCGGCGAACGGGTGATTGCCGCGCTCAATTCCTGGCTTTATGCCCAGACGCGCCAGAGCCAGTATCGCGACGATGCCGATCGTGGCTATGTGTGTACCTTCAGCGCGCTGGTGCTCAAGGCGGCCAGCGCCTATCTGTTTCATGTCGGCGATACCTGTATCTATCGCATCCGCGACGGCGCGTTGGAGCGGTTGACGGAAAGTCATCGGCTGCGTATTTCCCGTTACGAGAGCTATCTCTCGCGGGCGCTGGGTGTCAACGATCGGGTCGAGATCGACTACCAGCGCCTGGCCATCGCGTCGGGCGATGTGTTCGTGCTGGCCACGGACGGCGTCTATGAATACACCGACGACCCGACCCTGATCGATACGGTCGCCGTGCACGGCGACGACCTGGAAGCCGCGGCGGCCCATCTGGTCGATATGTCCTACGAGCACGGCAGCCACGACAATCTCACCGTACAGCTGGTGCGTATCGATCGCGTCGGCGAAGCCAGCGCCGACGATATCAGCGAAGGTGTGGCACAACGCGCCTTTGCACCCGCGCTGGAAGCGCGCATGCATTTCGAAGGCTATGAAATCGTGCGCGCCTTGCATGTCAGCGGGCGCAGCCATGTGTTTCTGGCCCGTGACGAAGTCGACGGCGCGCCGGTCGCACTCAAGATACCGGCCAGCGATCTGAAAGCCGATCCGGTGCTGCTAGAACGTTTTCTGCTCGAGGAATGGATCGCACGCCGTATCGATAGCCCGTATGTGCTCAAGGCCTCGGCGCCGCGTCAGAACCCGACGCATCTGTTCGTTGCGATGGAATATATCGAGGGCCAGAGCCTGTCGCAGTGGATGGTCGATCATTCCGGGCCGGATATGGCCAGCGTGCGGCCCATCGTCGAGCAGATCGGCAAGGGCGTGCTCGCCTTTCATCGCCAGGAGATGATTCACCAGGATCTGCGGCCCGACAATATCCTCATCGATACGCTGGGTACGGTGAAGATTATCGATTTCGGCGCGGTGGCGGTCGCCGGTATTCGGGAAAGCGCCGGGCGTCTGGGCAGCGACGACGTGCTCGGTACCAGCCAGTATGCCGCCCCCGAGTATTTCGTCGGCGCGGGTGGTTCCACGCGTTCGGATGTGTATTCGCTGGGCGTGATTGCCTATCAGATGCTCACCGGGCATCTGCCGTACGGGCCGGACGTATCGCGGGCCCGCAATGCCACCGATCTGAACCGGCTGCGTTATACCAGCGCGATCGTCTACAACGACGACGTGCCGGTCTGGGTCGACAACGCATTACGCAAGGCCCTGCATCCGAATCCCGACAAGCGCTACGCTGAGGTGGCCGAATTCGTCTACGACCTGCGCCATCCGCGCGGCGAACTCGTGGCCGATCATCGCCTGCCGCTGATCGAGCGTGACCCCAATCGCTTCTGGAAAGGGCTGTCGGCCGTGCTCGGTCTGATCGTGATCGGCCTTGTGAGCTATATCGCCCTCGGCTGAGGCGTTGAAACAGCGGATCAAGGCAGCTGTTTGGGTGCGCGACTAATAAGCGCCTGCCAAGGGCTCGCCATAGCCGCCCGCGGCCATCGCCGGCAGGTGCTCGATCACATCGTGCATGATTTCCAGATGGCGATGGCATTCCTCGCGGCTGGCGGTGCCGCCCAGGCATATGCGCACGGCCTCCGGCGCCGGCGCGCGCATGGCAAAGGCATCGGATACGACCGCGGCGATGCCATGTTGCTGCAGTCGTGTGGCCAGTTCGATACGGTTCCACGGCGCCGGCACCGGTAGCCACAGATGAAAGGCCTCCGGCTGGCTCTGGTATTCGATTCCGCGCAGCACGCGTGTCGCCAATGCCTGCCGTGCCATCGATTCCTTGCGAATCGCGCGGGTCGCAGCGCGTACCGTGCCATCCTCGATCCAGCGCGTGGCCAGGCGAATCATCGCCGGGTTGGCCATCACCGATAGCGTCGCCATGGTGGACGACACGCGGGCGGTGTAGCGCGCATTCGGGGTCACCAGATAACCGATGCGCAGACCCGCCCCCAGCACCTTGGACAGGCCAGCCACATAGAACGTCAATTCGGGCGCATAGGTGGCGATCGGCGCAAGCCGCTGTTTGGGCAGGCAGCCGTAGGGGTCGTCCTCGATGATCGGCACGCCATAACGCAGCGCGATTTCGGCGATGGCCGCGCGGCGTTCGGCGGGCAGGGTGGTGGTGGTCGGGTTGTTGAGTGTGGGGTTGATATACAGCGCCTTGGGCGGGTCGGCCGCGCACAACGCAGCAAAGGCGTCCGGATCGAGTCCGTGGTGGTCGGCAGGCAAGGCGGCCGGGCGAATACCCAGATGGGCCGCAATGCCCTTGATGCCGGGATAACTGATCGCTTCACAGGCCAGGCTATCGCCGGCGCGTAGCAGCGAGGCACACAGGCCCAGCAGCGCACTATGCGCGCCCGGGCACACCAGGATATTGGCGCAGTCGGCCCGGGGCAGGCGCTGGGCCATCCAGGCAGCGCCGGCTTCGCGGTCGCGTTGCGCACCGCCGAATTCCTGGTAGCGCAGCAAATCGTAGACATCGTGGCCCGAGCCGAGGCTGGCAAAGCCTTCGCGCAGCCGGGCGCGCAACGCAGGCGAGCGCGGTTCCGGCGGCATATTCATGCGCATGTCGATCGGCCCGACCGTGCTGGCATGGCGTACCGGGTCGCTTCTGATCTCGCCGCGTACATAGCTGCCGCTGCCGGGGCGCCCGGCAATGAGCCCGCGTTCGGCGGCTTCGGCATAGCCGCGTGCGGCGGTGCTGAAATTCACCCCCAGCATGCGCGAGAGCGCGCGCAGCGGCGGCAGTTTCTGCTCGGCGCGCAGACGGCCGGCCTGAATATCTTCAGCGATCGCATCGGCGATCGCATGATAGGTCGGCCGATCGCTGGCGGTGATCGCTGCACACCAGCGGCTCAGATGGTTGTTCATGACTGCCCTCGAATCGTGCGCGGCACGCGGAATTCACCAGTGTGGTGCGCGCTCTTCATCACGCTTTCCCGCCGTTACCGGTCACGCGAAAAATAATCGCCCGCCGCGCAGCTAAACGCTAGCACAGTTTTCGCGTAAATGATCGACAAATGATCGCATTGTATGGCCGATCATTTGGCACAGGCGTTGCAACATCCTTGCTGACCGACGCCGGTGCGTCGGCCTGACATATGGCCACTCAACAGGAGACAACCCGATGCCTGAAGTCACCACAGCGAAAGTGCAGAAAGGCGATTATTTCGTCGACTACGAAGACAAGGTCTTCGAGGACGTACAGGCCGAACCGGGCGAGAAAGCGCTGGTGACGTTTCATACCGTCGCCTTCGAAGGCTCGATCGGCCTGGTGAATATGCTTCAGGCCAAGCGGCTGCTGCGCAAGGGTTTCGAAACCACCATTCTGCTCTACGGACCCGGCGTGACACTGGGGGTGCAACGCGGTTTTCCCACCATTGGCGACGAAGCCTTTCCCGGCCATCAGAACTACGAAAACCAGCTCAAGGCATTCATGGACGAAGGCGGCAAAGTCTATGCCTGCCGGTTTGCCCTGCAGGCGCTCTACGGCCACGGCGAGCCAGCACTTGTGGAAGGCATTCAGCCGATCAGCCCGCTCGATGTGCTCGATATCCAGCTGATCGCACGCCGCGACAATGCCTATGTCGTGTCCACCTGGACCATGTAGCGCCACGTCGCGATGCGTGAACCACGAACCGTGAAGGTCGCAGCCGTGCAATTGCAGCCGGTGCTCGATAGTGCCGATGGCACCGTCGCGCGGGTGCTCGACGAAATTGCCGTGGCCGCCGCCGAGGGCGCACAGCTGGTGGTCTTTCCAGAGACCGCCGTGCCCTATTACCCGTACTGGTCGTTCGTCATGGCGCCCATGGCCATGGGCGAACGCCATCGTGCCCTTTATGCCCATTCGCCGAGCGTGCCCGGCCCGGTCACCGATGCGGTGGCCGCGGCCGCGCGTGCCCACGAGATCGTGGTGGTGCTTGGCATTAACGAGCGCGACCACGGCACGCTCTACAACTGCCAGCTGGTGTTCGACAGCGACGGCGAGATCGTACTCAAACGTCGCAAGATCACGCCCACCTACCACGAACGCATGGTCTGGGGCCAAGGCGACGGTTCCGGGCTGCATGCTGTCGATACCGCGGTCGGGCGTGTCGGCGCGCTGGCCTGCTGGGAGCATTACAACCCGTTGGCGCGCTATGCACTGATGGCCGACCACGAACAGATCCATTGCAGCCAGTTCCCGGGCTCGCTGGTGGGCCCGATCTTTGCCGAACAACAGGAAGTCACGCTGCGCCACCATGCATTGGAAGCTGGCTGTTTCGTGGTCAATGCCACGGCCTGGCTCGATGCCGATCAGATCGAAAGCGTGACCCCCGACCCGGCGCTCCAGAAAGGCCTGTCCGGCGGTTGCTATACCGCCATCATCGCCCCGGACGGCTCGCATGTGGTCGAGCCGCTACGCGATGGGCCGGGCCGAATGATCGCCGACATCGATCTGGATCTGATCACCAAGCGCAAGCGCATGATGGATTCGGTCGGCCATTACGCCCGCCCGGAATTGTTGTCGTTGCGTATCGATCCGCGCTCCCACGCGACACGGCACGCCGATCCCGCGCGGGTTGCGACCCCGTCCTTAGCTGAATCCGAGGAATCCGACCATGGCGAATCCGAGCCGAACGCTGCTTACCGAGATGCAATCACTCGGGCTTCGACTGGCTGACCCGAGCCAAGCCCAGTATCAGGGCGCGCCCAGCCGGCGCGGCGGGGCCGGGCCGTCGGATCACAAGGCGGTGACCGTCGACGGCCAGACCGTGATGGTGCCAGTGCATACCGGCCATTCGCAGCGCTCGCCGTTCGCCACCGACAGCCAGGGGCGGCTGACCCGCAATGGCGAGCCGGTGACCACCATCGGTTTTGCTCCGCAGCCGCGGTTCTATGGTCGCGAAACCGCCGACGGCATTCCCTACTGGAAGATCGCCCAGCTGCATTCGCGTGACGTGCTGGCCACGACCGTCTTTCAGACCTGTGTGCGCTATGGCCGCCGGGCGACCTCCTGCCAGTTCTGTGCGATCGGCCAATCGCTGGCCGAAGGGCGCACCATCAATCGCAAGACGCCGGAACAGCTGGCCGAAGTGGCCCGCGCGGCGGTCGAGCTCGACGGCGTGACGCATATGGTGATGACCACCGGCACGCCCAATTTCACCGATCGCGGGGCCGCGATTCTGTGCGAAAGCGCGGCCGCCGTGCGCGCGGCGGTGGATCTGCCGATTCAGGCGCAATGCGAACCGCCGGACGAACCAATCTGGTTCGAGCGGCTCAAGGCCGCCGGCGTGGATTCGCTGGGTATGCATCTGGAAGCGGTCACGCCCGCGGTGCGCGAGCGCATCATGCCGGGCAAGGCCGAAGTCACGCCCGATGCGTATCTGCACGCCTTCGAGCAGGCGGTCGCGGTATTCGGCCGTGGTCAGGTCTCGACCTATATTCTGGCCGGACTGGGCGACACGCGCGAAGCGATTATCGACATGAGCCGTGCGCTTATCGCGCGCGGGGTCTATCCGTTCGTGGTGCCGTTCGTACCGATCACCGGTACGCCGCTGGAAAATCACGCCGCCCCGAGTGCGGCGTTCATGCAGTCGCTACTCGAGCCGATCGGCGAAATGCTCGGGGCCGCCGGCATGCGCTCGGCCGATATCAAGGCCGGCTGCGGGCGTTGCGGTGCCTGTTCGTCGCTATCGGCTTACGAGCGCAGCGCCGAGATCGCGTGATGCTGCTCGACGGCGACGACTACAAGGTGGCAGCCTTCGTACCTGCGGCGTACAGCGTCAAGCGCGCCGATCGCGCCTGGGAGATCCGTGCCGCCCAGCGGCTGCGCAAGCAGGTGTTCTGCGACGAACAACGGCTGTTCGCGCACACCGATCGCGACGCCATCGATGCGATCGCGATACCCATCGTGGCCCTGTCATGGAATGCCGGCATGGCCGAGCAGGTCGTAGGTACGGTCCGTATTCATGCCGACGACAATGGTCTCTGGCACGGCTCGCGGCTGGCCGTAGCCCGCGGCTTTCGACGCATGGCCGGGCTCGGCCGTGAACTCATTCGGGTGGCCGTCGGTAGTGCCCATGCCCGTGGCTGTCGTCGATTCACTGCCACCGTGCAGATGGCCAACGTGGCGTTTTTCGAATCCCTGCACTGGCAGACCTTGGAACAGGTTCGCGTGTGCGGCGCACCGCATGCGCTCATGCAGGCCGATCTGGCCTGGTATCCGCCGTGTGCACCGAATGCCTGCGCGGTCGTCGCGCCGCGCCGGGCGGCCGCATGAACAGCCTCGATGCCGTAGTCCAGGCCGCGCGCTCGGCCAAGGGCATTACCGGCAAGACCGATATCGCCGCGGTCATGGACACGCTACGTGCCCACGGGGCCGATCCAGGCGCGATTCGTATCGGCGACGATTGCGCAGCGATTGCCGATGGCGACGGCTGGCTGCTGTTCGCGATCGAAGGTTTCGTCAAAAGCTTCGTGGCGCATATGCCGTGGTTTGCCGGCTACTGCGGCGTGATGGTGAACATCAGCGATATCGCCGCAATGGGCGGACGTGCCAGCGCGGTGGTCGATGCCGTGTGGAGCCGCGATGTGGCCCATGCGCGCCCGATTGTCGAGGGCATGGCCGCCGCCGCGCAGGCGTACGGCGTGCCCATCGTAGGTGGCCACAGCAATGCCCATAGCGACGACGAACAGCTGTCGGTGGCCATCATCGGCCGGGCGCGACAGCTGCTGACCAGTTTCGATGCACAGCCCGGCGATGTCCTGGTGGCCGCCATCGATCTACGCGGGCGTTATCGCCACCCGCTGCCGAACTGGGATGCGAGTACCGATGCGCCGGCCGCGCGCCTGCGGGCCGATCTCGCGTTGTTGCCGGGCCTGGCCGAGGACGGCGTGTGCCGCGCGGCCAAGGACATCAGCATGGGCGGTTTGGTGGGCACGGCCATGATGCTGGCCGAGTCGTCGCAGGTGGGTGCGGTGATCGATATCGAGCGCGTGCCGTGCCCGGACACCGCCGATCCCGCCCGCTGGCTGTGCGAAACCTTTCCCAGCTTCGGTTTTCTGCTGGCCGTGGCGGCGGCGGATGTCGACGCCGTAATCGCGCGCTTTTGTGCCCGCGATATCGCCTGTGCCGCGATCGGCCATTGCGACGACAGCCTGCGGCTGCGTCTACGCGCGGGCCGCGCCGAACGCGAGATCCGCGATTTTCGAACCCAACCCTATATCGCCTGTGCACGGACACAGGCTGTTGCCGAGTCGGAGTCCTTTCATGCCTGAAACCTGGTTCAACGTGCGCTGGCCGGACGATCGCCGTATGCGCTGTTATTCGCCGTCGAGCACGATCACCCAATTCTTCGAGCCCGGCACGCGTTACGCGGTGCCGGAGTTCGTGCGTATCGCGCGCACGGCACTCACGCACGCCGGCGAACGGGTACGCGCGAAGTACGGCTATGCATGCAGCGCCTCGGCCGAACAGCTGGTGGCCATCGAGCGCGCCGCGCAGGCGTTTGCAAGCGATGCCACGGTCACCGTCGAGGGGTTCGAACGATGAGCCGTTTCATGCGTCGTGCCATGATCGACGGCCCGGATATCGGCCGTCACTGGCCGGTGGTCGTGATCGGCGGCGGCCAGGCGGGGCTGTCGGCAAGCTACTGGCTCCAGCAGGCCGATATCGACCATATCGTGCTGGAAAAGCATCGGGTCGGTCACGCCTGGCGCGACAAGCGCTGGGATACCTTCTGTCTGGTCACGCCCAACTGGCAATGCCGGCTGCCCGGTTTCGGCTACGACGGCGCCGACCCTAACGGCTTCATGGAAAAAGACGAGATCGTGGCCTATCTCGAGCGCTATGCGGATTTCGTCGATCCGCCCCTGCGCGAAGGCGTCACCGTTACCCGTCTGGGCCGCGACGAACGCGCTACGTTCCGCGTCGAAACCAGCGCCGGTACGGCCACCGCCGATCAGGTGGTGCTCGCGGTGGCCGGTTACCACGTGCCGCGCGTGCCGCGTATCGCCGAGCGTGTGCCGACCACGATCGACCAGCTGCATTCGGTCGACTATCGCAACCCCGAGCAGCTCGCCGCAGGCGAGGTCATGGTCGTAGGCACGGGCCAGTCCGGTTGCCAGATTGCCGAAGACCTGCACCGGGCCGGCCGGCGTGTGCATTTGTGCGTGGGCAGCGCCCCGCGCGCACCGCGGGTCTATCGTGGCCGCGATTCGGTGGACTGGCTCGAACGCATGGGCACCTACGATGTCACGGTCGCCCATCATCCCGAATCGGAATACACGTTGCGCCACAAGGCCAACCACTATATGAGCGGGCGCGACGGTGGCCACGAAATCGATCTGCGCGCGTTCGCGCTCGATGGTATGCAGCTCTATGGTCGCCTGGCGACGATCGAAGCCGGCGGGCGCATGCGGTTCGAGGCCAATCTGGCCGACAACCTCGATAGCGCGGACGCCACCTACTGCAAGATACGCGACAGCATCGATGCCTATATCGCCGAACAGGGCATCGACGCGCCCGCTGCCGAGCCGTATCGACCGGTCTGGCAGCCGCCATTCGAGCCCGAAGCACTGGCGCTCGATGACAGCGGCATCCGCACGATCATCTGGGCGACCGGTTTCGCCGGCGATTTCTCCTGGGTGGAAGCACCGGTGTTCGATGGCCGGGGGGAGCCGGTACATCGGCGCGGCGTGACGCCGGTCGACGGGCTGTATTTTCTCGGGCTGCCCTGGCTCAATACCTGGGGCTCGGGACGGTTCGCCGCGGTCGGTGCGGATGCCCAATATCTGGTCGATCAGATCGCCGCGATGCAAGCCGCACCCGCGCTCGCCGATACGGGGTGAGCCGGTCGCGGCGTTTTGACCGGGCGAAACGGCACGGTCGCTGCATCGGGTATGCCATCGTTACGCTGCAACCCGATCGCCATGACCCGCGCGCTTTCCATCCGGCCACTGCTCACCGCCACCCACCGCTACGAAAAGACCGTTTCGACACGGGGGCGCGGCCACGGCGTGTATATCGACGCCCCGATTCTGGCGTACCTGATCGAAACCCCGAACGGGCGCATTCTCTTCGACGTGGGCTGCGATTATCACAAGATCGCCACGCCCGAACTGCGCAAGAAATACCTTGAGCCCATGCGGCCGACGTTCGACGTTCCCGCGATGTCGCAGACGCAGCGCATTCCGGCTTATCTCGAGCGGCTGGGCCTGAGCGTGGCCGATATCGATCTGGTATTCCTGAGCCATCTGCATTTCGACCACGCGGGCGGGCTGTGCGACGTGCCCGGCTGCGATGTGCATCTGCATGCCGCCGAAGTCGAGGCCGCAGATACCGGCGAGGTGAGCGGCATCTTCGAAGACGAGATCGCCGAGCGCGAACGCTGGAAAATTCAGCAGGACGATTACGATGTTGTCCCCGGCGTACATGCCTTCGAAACCCCGGGCCACACCGCCGGCCACATGTCGCTATTCATCGAACTGCCCAAGGGCTCCCCGGTGATCCTGTGCGGCGACGCAGCCGACCTCACCGAAAACCTGATCGACGAAATCGCCCCTGGCTACTGCTGGCAGGATCGCGAAGCCGAAGCCCTGGCCAGCATCCGTCGTATCAAACAGATGGGCACTCGCGAAGGGGCCGAACTCTGGCCCAACCACGATTTCGCATTCTTTCGTTCATTGCCGCTTTTTCCGGAGTATCGGGATTGAACGATTAGCAATGTCGAACCGCCTTGGCGGTTAGGAATTAAATATCCTGTCCCCGGATATCGCTGCAAGTACCAATTCATGCCAATCGAATCGGCCGATTCAGCGAGCCTGTGCAAGACCGCTTACGGTCGTGGGGTGCTGGCCAGAAAAGAAGACATCATTCGTTTTTGGCTTCGGCTATCGAGTGCTTTCTCACGATTGTGGCCCGTGCGATATTAAGTTTAGGGTGGGTCGGTTGATACACGCGTACGGGTTGTCGACTACTAAGCGATTGTTTCGCAAGTAAGGGGCGCAGAGCGGCGTTAGGTAACGAGTTTGCCGTGTTTTCGGTACGCAAATGTCGTCGAATTCGCTTTATGCCAAAGTACCAACCAGATTAGGGGTGGTGGATATGACTAGTACTAATACTTTGATATTAATAGCAATATTGGTCCTGGGGTTCATCATTTTATTTGTCGGCCTCAAAATTTCAGCGGCAATAGAGAGCTCAGGTGCGAAGATTAGAGTAGTGAATTACCCGCGATTCGAGTGGGAGTTTTCTGACTCAGAAAAAAAATTCCAGTATTACGTAAATCAAAATGAGTTTCTTACCCGTAGCGAAAGCGGGAAAAGATTATTTCTAGAATTCTATCGATCAGAGATTGAGATATTGGCATTTATAGATGAGCTTACCGATCTGGCCGAGCAGTCTGTGTCTTATGCTCAGTTTATGGATTTGGCTTCCGATAGAATTCGGGGAGCGACGCCTGTTGCTATGTCTGAAACTCGCTGGGAACGAGTTAAAAAGCTAATTCCGGGTGTCGCAGAAAAAATTTTTGACAAGGCGAACGATGTTGTTAAAAGTACATTCGGGGCATAACCGGTCCAGGTGTGGGATCTTGTGACAGTACATGTAACTCTTTGCGCGGTCCTAAAAAGCGGTGGAGCAAGGGCTTAACGTGAAATCGCGCTACATGTGTTGTACTGGGCTGCCCCTACCGGGCTTCGACGCTAAACGCCGGTAGCGACGCGCAGGCCGGCGTTGGCGTGTTTTTCGATTCACGGGGCGCAGGCGTTGGCCAGCCCGCGCCGTGCTGACTAGCGCTTGGGGGCCTGGCGTTCAGTCGGGCGGCTCGAGCCGCCGGTAAGCGCTAACTGAGCACCGGCCGGTGAATCCCCGGTGTGCGATCTGGAAACAGCGCCTGTAGCTGGTCGAGCTGGGCCTGACGGCCGGCGCGTTCCGCTCGGCGCAGCCCGCCGGGTAGCAGACGTGTTGCCGTGTGACACATGAAATTGCGGGGCGCGGCGAGCACCGGATACCAGGGCGGCATCCACGCGGGCAGGCCGAGGTCGTGCATGCCGCGGCGGCCGACGAACAGGCGTGTGAGGCTGTTTGCACGGGCCTGGATATAGCGGGCGCGTAGCCTCGCGAAGTTCGGGTACGGTCGGGCGAGCGGTTCGTTCATCAGCGCGCGACCAAGCTGACGGCTGGATTCATCCGGCGGCGCATGAGCGAGCAGCAGGGCATAGAGCAGGCGCCGGCCATCCTGTTCGCTTTTTGCCAGCCAGCGCTCGTCTACGCCCATCAGCCAGCCGATGAATCGCCACAGGTGCATGACCGCATGGCCATCGACGCTGGAAATGGGTACGCCCAATACCCGGGTGCCGAGCAGAAAGATCACGCTGAAGCCCAACTGCGTGCTGGCCATGTCGGCCTGATTCACGGGCAGGCCCCAGTCGCGGTTGGACCAGGCCGGGTTCTGCTGCACGCTGCGGCGAATCAGCGCATGGATAAAACGCACCTGCAACGTATTGCGAAAGCCGACGCCAAAGCGATCGAGCGCGCCGATGCCGGTACAGTCCAGCCACCAGGCCGTGGTTTCGGCGAGCCGGCGCTGGGCGCCGCGCTTGAGGCTGCCTGTGGCGACCAGCGTTTTGTTGATCGCCGATGCCTGATAGCCGCCCATGAGGGCCACATCGCGCAGGATATGCAGCCCGGTCATGCTGCTGCGCTGCGATACGCGCGCCCCGCGTTCGAGCAGTGCGTCGTCGACCCAGGCCGGGCGGTGGTCGACGTGGGCGAACAGCGTTCGCAGGCACGGCGGCGGCTGTTCGAGCGTGTCGAGCCCGTTGTCCAGCGCGGCCTGAAACAGCGCGCGCTTTTGTCGCCGGTTTTGTGCCGTGGCGTCGTCATAGAGCCAGGCCACGACGTCGTCCATGCGCGTGTCGCCTTGCATGAGCGCGTGCCCGATCGCCTGCCAGCATTCGGGCGTGGGTTCGGGATCGCCCTGGATGGTGCGTCTGATTGGCGCGGCGATGGCGCGGCTGCGTTCGCGGTCGATGCCGTGACGGCGCGGGATATCGGTGGGCGGTGCGTGGCGGTGTGGCATGCGTTGATCGGCATTGGCGAAATCACGAATCGACGCTAATGTGAGTAATTACTCATATTCAACTCGTGTTTGTGATGCGCAAGAAACCGCGTCAGGCACGCGCCCAGCGCCGTGTCGACGAACTGATCGAAGCGAGCGCGCTGGAAATCGTGGCCCGCGGGCTGGACGCGACCACCACCAACCACATCGCCGCGCGGGCCGGTGTGAGCGTCGGCTCGCTCTACCAGTATTTCGAAGACAAGTCCGATCTGGTGATTGCGCTGATCGAACGCTTGAGCAACGAGATTCTCGACGCTGTCGACGAGGCGCTCGCCGATGTGTTGGCTGCGGATACCCGTACGGCCGTTCAACAGCTGCTGGAGGCCACGCTGGCGGTGGTCGATCGCCGGCCCGCGTTGTACCTGGCGCTCATGCGCCACTGGCAGACCACAGGCGTGCTGACCGTTATCGAAGCACTGGAAGACCACACGATGGAGGTGTGTCGGCGCTATGTGCTGCGCCACCACCAGCGTTTGCAGATCGATGACCTGCAGCCGGTGCTGTTCGTGATCGTTAACGCCACGCTGTTTCCGCTCATGCGCTATCTAAGCCTGGACGACCCCGGCTTCGACCGTGAAACGCTGATCGCCACGCTGAGCGACATGGTGGCCGGCTATGTGGAAACGGCTTTCGGGAGCCGCCAATGAGCCGGGCATGGGCTGCATAGCAGCGACGCAGGGCGCTGGGGCTGCGCGATTCTAGACGGATGGGCACATCACTGATTGGGATTGTCGGACGGCGACTGTGGCCAGCAAATACGTCCGACGCCGGGCCATTTGATGCCCCAATCGTTCGCATCGATACCGAAGACCAGACCGAACAGATTGATCTCGATGCCTTCGTCGCGGGCAATCAGCACGCCGAGCACGCCGAACAGCGATAGCTGATAGCCGGTATCGCTGGGCGCACGCGCCAGCAGGGCGCGCCCCAGATAGTCCTTGCCGATCGCGTTGGCGGGTAGTTCCACCTGCAACGCCGGCACGCTGCGAATCAGCCAGGCGACAAAGGTATTGCTGTTGGGCCCGGGCCAGATGCGATAGGCGCGATAGGGATAGTGGCCCACGGCGGCTTCGATCTGACCGATGGCACGGGCCGCCGGCGGCCCGCGCAGATCGAGCAATAACCGCGGTGTGGCGCCGGCCCAGCGCCGGTCGGGAATGCCGGTACGCGAGGCCAGCGGCGGCTCATTCCAGAAGGCGACCTGGTGCACGGTGTAGTACGTGGCGTTGGCGGGTTTGGTCGCGACCCAGGTATGTACGGCAAACAGTCCGCGCCAGCTGAATGTACGCGCGGCATAGATCTGGACGACCGCGCGTGGCTCGTCTGCCGGGCGTGGTGCCAGCCCGGCCGAGCTGCGGTCGGTATCGTGCCAGCGCTGGCTCAACCGCACCGAATCGCTACCCAGCATCGCGACCGGGCCGCTGGCCAGCAGGATGACCAGCGTCAGGCCGATCAGCAGGGCACGTTTCATCGTGGGCGCGTTGGCGGCATGCGCACAGCGGGCGCTATCGCACGCCGGTATCGCGGGGGTATCGATAAATCAGCCATCGTGATCTGTATGCCATGCCCGCCCAGTCGATGCCAGCGTAGTGTTCGATGGGCGGGCGCGCGTGCTTCGCCTGTGGCTCAAGCGCCCCATCGGTGGTGCCGATAAACGGGTATTACCCCGAGTGTTTGCCCCCATGAATCGCCCGAGCCCGCCGGGCCCGCAGAAGACACGCTCTCCGACTGCCCGCAAGCGTTCGCAGGCTGACGCCGACCGCCACGACGCCACGGCCGATCCGCGCCTTCGCTATCGCATTTCGCGCTGGCGGGCCGAATTTCTCGATCGCGATATCGAACAGCGTTATCGACGCCATGTCGAGCGCTCTGTCGCCCGCTATGCGGGCCGTGTTTTCAAGGTCTGGGCGGTCATGTGGCTGCTTTTCGCGCTGACCGATTATTATCAGTTCGGTTTGTCGGCCACGCTCTATGCCATCTGGGCGGTTCGGCTGCTGCTGTTTTTCATATTGCTGGGCTGTGCAGCGCTGGTAGCACGCCGGCCGGCGCTGGCCACCTCGGGTGTGGTGATGACGCCGGTCACACTGCTGACGATGACCGCGTACTTCGGCCTGTATTTCGTCAGTCCGGACGAGCATATTCGCTGGCTGGCGGCGATCAGCATGGTGGTCATCGTCGAGTTGTTCGTGCTTTTACCCAACCGGGTCGTGTGTTCGATCGGCGTGGTGAGCTATACCGTGCTCGGCACGATGGTCTGCGTGGCGCTCAACATCAGCGAAACCACACCCATGCGTCTGGTTATCCTGGCCGAACTGTTAACGGTGCCGGCGGCGACGGGCTGGGTGGCCGCGGTGCGTTTCGAAACCACGCGGCGTCGCGAGTTCGTGGCGCTCGAGCACGCGCGCAAGGAAATCGAGTATCGCAAGGCACTGGAAAGCCGCTTGCGTGTTCAGGCGCGTACCGATCCGTTGACCGGGGCCAGTAATCGTCGCGCCTATGCTGGGGCGGCCGAACGCGAAATTCGGACCGCGCGCCTGGCCGGCCACGCGCTGTCGTTCGTCATGCTCGATCTCGATCACTTCAAGCAGGTTAACGACACGTATGGCCACGCGGCCGGCGATGCAGCGCTGGTGATCACCGCAGATCGCTGTCGGCAGGTGCTGCGCGAGGGTGATGTCTTCGGCCGCCTCGGCGGCGAGGAATTTCTGTTCATTCTGCCCAATACCGATATCGACGAGGCCGAGCGAATCGCCCAGACCCTGCGCCGGGGCATCGCGGAGCGCGATTTCATCAGTGATGGCCAGCATTTTTCGATTACGGCCACGCTGGCCGTGACGACCTTGCGAGCGGGTGATGAGGATCTCGACGCGGTGCTGCGCCGTGCCGACGCCATGCTCTACGAAGGCAAGGACGCCGGCCGCGATCGGGTACAGGTGGCATAAAACCCGGCCGGATACGGCATAGGCGATCACCAGAATTGATCGAGATCAAATTATGCCGGCGCCAGCGGCGCTAACCTGCGCGGCTCGCGTAGTTGCTGCGGACCTGCGTCATGAGTTCAGTGCTGTCTTTCGATATGGATCTGGTGCGTCGCTATAGCGGTAGCGGCCCGCGCTATACGTCCTACCCCACGGCACCGCATTTCTCGCCGGAATTCGGCGAAGCGGCCTATCGCGAGCGTGTGGCCGCGAGCAACGCTGCCGGCGGGCCCTTGTCGCTGTACCTGCACCTGCCGTTTTGTTCCAGCCCCTGTTTCTATTGCGCCTGTACGCGGGTGATCACGCGCCAGCCGCAGGTCATCGAAGCCTACGTGAGCGCATTGCGCCGCGAAATCGCTCTGCAGGGTGAACTCTACGACTCGCAGCGTACGGTGTCGCAGATGGCCTGGGGCGGCGGCACGCCCACCTATCTCAGCGCCGCCCAGATGACGGCGTTGATGACCGATCTGAATACGCACTTCGATCTGGACACGGCAGCCACGCGCGAATTCACCATGGAGATCGACCCGCGCACGGTGGATACGGATTCCATCGGCCTCATGGCCGCGCTCGGGTTCAACCGGGCCAGCCTCGGTGTGCAGGATTTCGATATCAACGTGCAGCAGGCGGTCAACCGCATCCAGTCCAAGGATCAGGTCGCCCGCGTGCTCGACGAGCTGCGCCGGGTGGGCTTTCAGTCGGTGAATTTCGATCTGATCTACGGCTTGCCGCGCCAGTCGGTCATGGGCTTCAACGCCACGCTCAGCGAAGTGATCCTGCGGCGCCCCGAGCGTATCGCGCTCTACAGCTATGCCCATATGCCGCAGCTGTTCTCGGCCCAGCGCCAGATCAGTGACGCCGATATGCCGAGTGCGGAAACCAAGCTCGCGCTCATGGCGCTGGCCATCGAACGCCTGACCGCGGCCGGGTATGTGTATATCGGCATGGATCATTTCGCGCTGCCCGACGACGAGCTCGCCGTCGCCCAGCGCGAAGGCCGGTTGTATCGCAATTTTCAGGGCTACTCGACCCACCGCGGCTGTGATCTCGTGGGTATGGGCATGAGCGCGATCTCCAGCGTGGCCGATAGTTACAGCCAGCACGGTAAAAGCATTCCGGATTACCAGCAGGCGGTCGCCGAGGGCCGGCTGCCGGTTCAGCGTGGCGTGGTTCTGACCGACGACGACCGCCTGCGCCGTGATGTCATTCAGGGCCTGATGTGCCACGACCGGCTCGAATTCGCGCCGATCGAGGCACGCCACGGCATCGTGTTCAACGACTATTTCGCGCGCGAACTCGAATCGCTACGGGCGCTGGCCGACGATGCGCTGATCCAGGTCGATGGCGACGGTATCGATATTCTCGATCGGGGCCGTCTGTTGCTGCGCCCGATCGCGATGGTCTTCGATGCCTATCTCAAACAGGCCAATACGCCGGCACGGTTTTCGCGCGTGATCTAGGTCGGGCCCCAGTCGGGGCCGCGGGCCGGCGTGGGTGGTCATCGCCTACCGGCGATTGTTGCGCTATGTCGCCATATCCCGAACACTCGGGGTCACTTCACGATAATCGCGAGTCCGCGCTACGCATGAAAACTGTGTCTCAATTCGCTGCGGCAGTCCTTGCCGTGGTCGTCATTTGTGCTGCCGGTATGGCCCAGGCCGCCCAGCCCGAGCCAATCCGTATCTACGTCGACGAATATGCCGAAGGCCAGGTGATGAGCCATGTGGCCAAGACGGTGATCGAGTCGGAATACGATGTACCGGTCGAGCTCAAGACCGTGGCTGTCGGGCCCGCCTTTCTGGGCGTGGCCAGCGACGAACGTTCGCTGTTCCTGGTCGCCTGGCTGCCGCGTACCCACGGCGATTACATGGATCGTGTGGGTGACCAGGTGGATAACCTCGGCGAGTTGTTCGATGGCGCGCGCCTGGGCTGGGCCGTGCCGGCCTATGTGCCGAAGGACCAGCTGGCCAGTATTGATGATATGAAAAAGCCCGAGGTCGTAGACAAGCTCGGCGGCCGCATTCAAGGCATTTCGGCGGGCGCAGGCCTGATGCAGGTCTCCAAGGAAACCATCGACGCCTACGATCTCGACGACGACTATCGCCTGATCACCGCCAGCAGCGCGGCCATGACCGCTGCGCTCAAGCGTGCGATCGACAACAAGGAATGGATCGTGGTCACCGCCTGGAGCCCGCACTGGATGTGGAAACGCTTCGACCTGCGTTATCTCGATGATCCGAAGGGCGAACTGGGCGCGCGCGAGCATGTCGATGCGATCGCAAGTCAGGGTCTGGCCGAAAGCGAACCCGAAGTGCACGCCATGCTCAAACGCATGCACTACAGCCTCGAGCAGATCGACACCATGCTGTTGAATGCCGAGCAGACGTCCTACGAACAGGCCGCACAGACGTTCATCGACGAGCACCCGGATGTCATCGCCGAATGGACGGGCCAAGACGAAAGCCAGGCGAGTACGCAGTAAGTCGCGCTGATCGGCCCGCCATGAAAGCCGCTTCATGCCGGGCCGGTCGTTCAGGCCACGAGCGGCCGTTTTTCCTGCCAGGGCCGGGTGGATAGACGGACCTGCCAGGTCGCGCCGCGACGCCGTACATAGCGGATATTGACCGCCACGCGCGCCTTGAGAGCGGCCGTGCTCAGCTCGGAGGGATGAGCGAGCAGATCGGGTTCGTGTTCAACCGTCGAGCCCGCGTCGATTGCCATGGCATGATCGCCATACTGCAGCCATCGGGGCAGTCCGGACGCATCGCGTTCGACGATCGGCTCCGGGCGCTCACCAACGCTGATACGTCGCCACACTTCACGATAGATTCCGCTCGGGTGGCATTCTTCCAGGGTGTCTTCGTCGATGAAGCGCATCACGCCAATGTCCTTGTCCAGACCGGGTGACAGGTCTACCAGCCGGTGCCACGTACAGAATGGACCCTGCACGCGGGTGATGCCGGCAAACGCCGTCTGCCCGGCGAGCCACTGGAGTTGATCGCGACTGCATTCGTCGAGCGAATCGATGCCGGCAAAGTCGGGCCGGTTTGCCGGCACCCGCAGATCGGCATGCCAGTCGCCGGCCTGGAGCCAGAAAACCTGGGTGTCGTCGTCGATATGCTCGGGTTCACCCTGGGCGGGTTCGGCATAGAGCGTGCGTTGCCACAGGCCGTGATAGATCGGCGGTACGAGGCTCACGAGGCGGTGTCCTCCTTGTGGCGGGCATGCTGGCCGAGCGTGCCCGCGCCGCGCGCGCCTTCGGGCAGCTCGATTTCACCGGCGGCGAGGCGTTTCTTGAGATAGTTGAAGGTCTGGATCGTCTGCGCCCACAGATGATCCCCAGCGGCCAGCGGTTCGTAATTCGGCGTTTCGCCTTCTTTGAGCAGTTGCGGCAGCGGCGCGACCCGGGTGTGGTAGTCGGCGGCGAAGAACAGCGGAAAGCTGTAGCGTTCTTCGGCGACCTTGCGTACCCGATGAGAGGTGGCGACAAACGCACCGTTGGTCCAGATTTCGAGCATGTCGCCAATGTTTACCACCAGCGCATCGGCGCGATAGGGCACGTCAATCCATTCACCGGCACCGTTCATGACCTCCAGGCCGGGTGCGGTCGGGCGCAGCAGGGTGAAGCACTCGTAGTCGGTATGCGCGCCGATGCCCTGGGCGTCGGTGGCGTTCGGGTCATAGGGATAGTGAATCAGACGCAGCTGGCTCGGCGGTTCGGTGACCTGGCCGAGCAGCGTGTTTTGTTCGAGTCCGAGCGCCTGTTCGAAGCCGCCCATCAATGCCCGGCCGACGTTGAACACGTCCTGATAATAGGCATAGACATCGTCGGCGAAGCCGGCCAGATCGGGCCAGACGTTGGCCCCCAGCATAGGCGTGCCAGCGCGTACGTCCGGATGATCGGCTGGCAATTCGAATGACAGGTCGAAGGCTTCCTTGGCATCGGCCTTGGTTGGGTCCGGCGCTTCCTCGCCGGCCGGGACATAGCCGCGGTGATTGTGCGATTTGCCGATGTAGTAGTGCATCTTGTGTTCGATGGGCAGTTCGAAGAAACGCCGGGTCTGATCGAACAGCGCCTGTTGGCGGGCCTCGGAAATGCCGTGGTTCACGACATAGAAAAAGCCCACATCGCGCGCCGCACGGCCGAGTTCTTCGGCCGTGGCTTGCTGTGCCGCTGTGTCGTCGCCGAATAACGGCGCGATATCGATGGCCGGGACGGATTCGAAGGCGGTGGGTTGGCGGGTGGTCATATCAAACCTCTTGAGACGTTTGCGTTTTTAGGCGTAAGCGGCTGGCTATTTCGGTTCGTCCCAAAACGGGTATGGCGGCATGTGAGTCGCGCCCACTCTTGGGGACGCTTCGGATTGGGGTTTCGCACAGCAGTGCGAAACCAAAGGGGCGACAAACTCGTGAATCGCAACGGCCCAGCGCATCAGAGTCGGCGATTCCCGGATGAAAACCGCGACGCTATCTATGCCCGTTCTGTTGGCGTTTAGTTGCGGACACATGGCTTAAACGATCAAGCATCGCCCATATCAACAATCACCACCGGCTGTCCCGCAGCCACGGCCCCGCCTTCGGCAATCGGCAGACGCGCCACGACCCCGGCCTGGCGGGCGACGATCTCGACCTCCATCTTCATGGATTCGACCAGGGCTACGACCTGGCCGTCCTCAACCGTATCGCCCTCGGCGACCTGCAGCTTCCAGAGGCTGCCGGAGACAGGGCTGTCGACGCCGGCCTCGTTCGCGGCCAGCTGTGCGGTTTCGCTCACCTCGGGGGTGTGATCCTCGAAGGTGAACTGGCCGTTGGCCCGCCAGCGCGCCATTTCCTCCTGGAACGCCTGTTCGCGCTGCTGGCGAAACGCGTCGATTTCGTCGCGTACGGGTTCGAGTGCGGCTTCGTGCTCGGCCAACGAAAACTGAACCGTTTCGGTCTTGAGGTCGAAACGCCCATGGATGAACTCGCGCCGAATCTCGGTGAGTTCGTCATGGCTGACTTCGTAGAAGCGCAGCTGGTCGAAAAAGCGCAGCAGCCACGGGTTTTCGAAGTGGCGGGTTTCGCGGTAGCGGTTCCACATCTGCAGCGTACGGCCGACGAACTGATAGCCGCCGGGGCCTTCCATGCCGTAGACGCACAGATAGGCACCGCCGATACCGACCGAGTTTTCCGCCGTCCAGGTACGCGCCGGGTTGTACTTGGTGGTGACCAGACGCTGGCGCGGGTCGAGCGGCGTGGCCACCGGTGCACCGAGATAGACATCGCCCAGGCCCATGACCAGATAGCGCGCGTTGAACAGGATGTCGCGAATAGCCTGATGGCTTTGCAGCCCGTTGATGCGTTCGATGAAATCCAGGTTGCTGGGGCACCAGGGCGCATCCGGCCGTACGCTGCGCTGATACTTGTCGATGGCTTCCTGACAGGCCGGGTCGTCCCAGGACAGCGGCAGGTGCACGACCCGCGATTTGACGGTGAGATCCTCCACGTCGCGCAGTTCGCATTCGGCGCCTTCCAGATGCGCGAGCAGCGTATCGAGGGCAAGCACGTTGGGGTCGTAGTGGATCTGCAATGAGCGAATGCCCGGCGTGAGTTCGGCCATGCCGTCGAGCGGGTGCTCGCGCAGCCAGAGCATCCAGGCATGGGCACGAAAACGCAGGGCGATATCCAGCTGCATTTCGCCGAATTCGATCAGCAGGAATTCGTCGCCAGCCCGGCGATAGACCAATCTTTCGCCGGCCGTTGCTGCATCCAGTTCGCGTAGAATCGGGCTGTTTCGATCCTCGGCGAAGGCCGGTTTGGGCGTTTCGGCGAGCGTTTCCAGCAGGGTTTGCTGGCGCTCGTCGATCGCCCTTGCAGTGGCGAGCGTGACCGGCACGAAGCGCACGCTGTCGCCGGCGGCGAGCTGGCCGAGCTTCCAGCGTTCGGCGCGTACGGTGGTGGCCGGGCAGACGAAACCGCCCAGCGACGGGCCGTCGGGACCGAGGATCACCGGCATATCGCCGGTGAAATCGATGGTGCCGAAGGCATAGGCGTTGTCGTGGATATTGGACGGATGCAGACCGGCCTCGCCGCCGTCCTCGCGCGCCCATTCCGGCCGTGGGCCTTTCAGGCGTACGCCGGTGCGATTGGAATTGAAATGCACTTCCCAATCGGTGGCGAATATCGTGTCGATATCGTCCTCGGTGAAGAAGTCCGGCGCGCCGTGCGGGCCGTAGAGTACGGCGATCTCCCAGTGCCGGCCGGTCTCTTTCGGC
The DNA here is from genome assembly GCF_040361255.1 of Salinisphaera sp. T5B8. Lineage (NCBI taxonomy): Bacteria > Pseudomonadati > Pseudomonadota > Gammaproteobacteria > Salinisphaerales > Salinisphaeraceae > Salinisphaera > Salinisphaera sp. T5B8. The sequence continues at coordinate 241,988 of NZ_APNG01000003.1, forward strand.
GTGCCGTATTCGGGCTGTAGTTCTTTTGCGAGCGCTGCGGGTTCGATCGCCTCTAACGCGGCCAGCGGCAGCACGTCGCCGCTGCGCAGGGCACGCCCCGCATGGCCGCCGAACTGGCCGAGCGTGAAGGTCGAACGCGAGCCCAGATAGGCGGGGCAGTCGATGCCGCCGCGAATGAGCAGATAGCAGCGCGCGCCGCCCTCGATCTTGCCGAGTTTGAGTTCGGCGCCTTCGGCGACATCCAGCACCTGCCAGTTGTCGACCGGCTCGCCATCCAGGGCGGCGTCGATCGGCGGGCCGGCGAGCACGATCTGGGTGGCGCGATTGAAACGCAGCTGCGGACCGGTAAGCGTGATCTCGAGTCCTGCGGCGTCGGGCGCGTTGTCCAGCAGCCGGTTGCCGAGCTTGAACGACCAGTCGTCGAAGGGCCCGGACGGCGGCACGCCCACGTCCCAGTGGCCGAGACGCCCGGGCACATCCTGAATGGTGGTCATGGTGCCGGCATCGAGCACCTCGATGGTGGGCGGTGCCCAGGCCAGATCGGCCAGCCAGCGGGTATGGATATCGGCCTGGGCAAAGCGGTCATCGCGCAGTACGTGGGCCAGCCATGTACGGTTGGTTTCTATGCCGTAGACCGCGCTTTGTTCCAGCGTTTCGGCCAGGCGGGCGCGCGCCGTATCGCGATCGGGCGCATGCACGATCACCTTGGCCAGCATCGGGTCGAACAACGGCGAAATTTCGAGCCCGGCCTCGATGGAATGATCGATACGCAGATCATCACCACTGGGGAATTCGACCTGGGTCAGCAGACCGGCACTGGGGCGAAAATCCTGGTGGGGGTCTTCGGCATACAGGCGTGCCTGGATGGCATGGCCGCGCGGGCTGAGATCGGCGGTGAGGGCGTCGAAATCGCCCAGCTCGCCCGCGCCCAGACGCACCATCCAGTCGACGATATCCACGCCGTAGACTTCTTCGGTTACGCCGTGCTCGACTTGCAGGCGCGTGTTCATTTCCAGGAAGAAGAAATCCTCGCGCTTCGCGTCGTAGATGAATTCCACCGTGCCCGCACTGCGGTAGTTCACGGCTTCGCCCAGGCGTACGGCGGTATCGAGCAGGGATTGGCGCACGGCTTCGGGCAGCGCCGGCGCCGGGCATTCTTCCAGCACTTTCTGGTTGCGGCGCTGGGTGGAACAATCGCGCTCGCCAATGGCGGCCACGCGGCCTTGGCCGTCGCCGAAGATCTGAACTTCCAGATGCCGGGCACGTGCGATATAGGCTTCCACGAACACGCCGGCATCGCCGAAGTTGCGCTCGCCCAGTCCGCGCACAGAATCGAAGGCACGGGCGAGTTCGGCCTCGGTTTCGCAGACCTGCATGCCGATGCCGCCACCGCCCGCGGTGGACTTGAGCATCACCGGATAGCCGATCCGGTCGGCCTCAGCTTTGGCTTCTTCGACGTCGTCGAGAAGCGCCGAGCCGGGCACCAGCGGTACGTTCGCGTCTTCGGCGAGCTTGCGGGCCTCGTGCTTCAGGCCAAAGGCATGCACCTGCTGCGCGGTGGGGCCGAGAAAGACAACCCCGGCCTTTTCGCAGGCCGCAATGAAGTCTTCGTTTTCCGAAAGAAAGCCATAGCCGGGATGGATCGCCTCGGCGCCGGTTTCGGCCGCGATCGCCAGCAGACGGTCGCGGTCGAGATAGGTGTCGCTCGCGCCGCCGCTGCCCAGCGAATAGGCTTCGTCGGCTTCCTGTACGAACAGCGCATCGCGGTCGGCCTCGGCATAGACCGCGACGGATGCCACGCCCAGCGCCTTGAGGCTACGCTGAATACGACGGGCGATGGCGCCCCGGTTGGCGATCAGAACTTTCTTGAACATGGCTCGATTTCGCTCAGGCGCGGGTCGTCCCGCATGTTTCTCAAGGCGCACGAGTCGTCCCGTGGCCGAAGACGGTTATCCGCAAATGAACGCGAATGAGCGAACAAGAGAAGACATTTATTCACAGATTTCACAGATGGCACAGATTGAAGAACAGAAAGAAAATATTCTTATTAGAAATCTGCGTAATCTGCGTAATCTGCGTAATCTGTGGATGGTTCGCAAAGAACGAAGTCTCTAAGTGCGTATAACTCGCTAGTTCATCCTTCAAACTCTTGCATTTGCGTTTAATTCGCGTTCATTCGCGGACGAAAATCTTGGAACCAGGCATCAATCCCAGATCAGCACTTCCAACGGCGTGGGGTTGAAGCCGCTGCAGGGGTTGTTGAGCTGGGGGCAGTTGGAGATGAGGACGACCACGTCCATTTCCGCGACCATTTCCACGTACTTGCCCGGCCCGGAGATGCCGTCGTCGAAGTACAGCTCGCCGTTGGCGGTGACCGGTACGTTCATGAAAAAGTTGATGTTGTGGGCGATGTCGCGCTTGGTGATGCCGTATTCGGGATGATTGGCGATCGCCAGCATCCAGTTGTCGCGGCAGGAATGCATATGCCGCTTTTCCAGGTCGTAGCGCACGGTGTTGGATTCGCTGGCACAGGCGCCGCCGAGGGTGTCGTGGCGGCCGCAGGTGTCCGCGGTAATGGTGAGCATGACGTTGTTCAGATTCGATCTGAGCTCGCTGCCCGTGCTCAGATAGACCTTGCCCTGTTCGCGTACGGTATCCACAGCGCTATAGCGCTCGGATGGGTCGTTGGCGTTGAAGAACAGCGTATCGGCAGCTTCGTTGCCTTCGACGTCGACGATACGAATCGTCTGGCCGGCCTTGACCGTCCCGATGTAATGGTCGCCGGCATCAATGAAATGCCGGAAGCACGCGTTTTCTTCACGTTGCTGGCTTGCGATGGTCATGAGTGCTCCTTTGAAACTTTTCGTCTTTGTTCTTTAAGACGTATCCACAGATTTCGGTGATTACGCAGAGTTAAAAAAACAGGGCGAGATCAACCTGTGGTTTTACATTCGCGTGTATTCGCGTTTATTTGCGGACAAATATTCTTCTTCGTAATCGACAGAGCGTCATACACGGATATTTCCTGCCTTGAATCTGCGCAATCTGCGGATCAAAGCCTTTGCTTCAGGCAGCGCCTAAGTAATACAAACGGTTGTTTTGGAACCCGCGTGCGTTTTCGGCGCAGTGGTTCAGGCAAACGTCGTCGTTAGCCACGGGCGCGGCTTCGGCCAGCGCGATATCGACGCCGCGTTTGGGGTATTCGGCGGCCGGGTCGAGCGGGTGTGGGCAGGTATGCAGGGCGACCAGCGTGTCCATTTCGAAACGCAGCGTGACCGAGTCGCCGGCCTTGCAGTGGCCGGAGACGAACGACAGGTTGCCTTCGTCGTCGGCGGCGACCTTCGAAAAAAGATTCAGATTGGCGGCCAGATCGCGCTTGCCCAGGCCGTATTTGGCCAGCTCGATCAGGAAACTGTCGTGGCCGGTCTGGGTACGGTCGTTGAGCGCGGCCTGAAAGCTCACCGGCTGCCAGCCCTTTTCGATGAGGTGGCGTTCGTGCAGGTTGCCGCCCACGGCGTCGTGCCAGCCCAGATCGTCTTCGATAATCGAAGCGAAGATGCGGCCCATGTCCGAATACAGGCAATTGCCGCGGGCAAGCTTGAAGCTGTGCTGACACTTGAGCGTGTCGGGCAGGTTCAGTCGTTCGAGCAGATTTTCCGGGTTGTACATGAGCATGCCGACATTGGTATCGGGCTCGCTCGCGGTGAGCGTCATGGTGGTGCCACGACGCAGTCGTAGCGACCAGTGTTGGCCGCCGGGTAGATGGGTGGTATAGGCGTAGTCGCTCATGCGTGCATGTCCTCCTCGATTTGCTTTGCCTGGGAAGGCGCGTCCTCGCGGTTGCGTTCCACGTCCAGGTCGTAGGTGATGGTGGCGCCATAGGCCTGGGGCGCCTGCGGGTCGTCACGCCACTTGTCGAAAACCCACACGCGCGTACCCAGCGCGAAGGCTTCTTCGATGTCGTGGGTGATCATGAAGATGGTGAGCTGCTGTTCGCGCCAGAGCTTGCCGACCAGCTCGTGCATGTCCTGACGGATACCCGGGTCGAGCGCGCCGAACGGCTCGTCGAGCAAGAGAATGCGCGGGCGCATCATCAAGGCTTGGGCGATTGCCAGGCGTTGCTGCATGCCGCCGGAAAGTTCGTGCGGATACTTGTCCAGCGCGTGCTGCAGGCCCACCTGTGTCAGGCGTTCGAGTGCGGCCTCGCGGGCCTTGCGCCGGCCGGGGCCGAACAGCTTGCCGAACACCCGCGAGCGCGAGAGTTCTTCGGCGATGATGGTGTTGCCGAGCACGGTCAGATGCGGAAACACCGAGTAACGCTGGAATACCACGCCACGGTCGGGGCCCGGCTCGCCGGGGATCGGCTTGTCGTCGACCAGCAGCTGCCCCTTGGTGATCGACTCGGTACCGAGCATCATCTTCAGGAAGGTGGTCTTGCCGCAGCCGGAAGCGCCGACAATGGTCACGAACTCGCCCGGCTCCACGGCGAAGTTGAGCCGTTCGAGCACCACATCGTCGCCGTAGTGTTTTTCCAGCCCTTTGGCTTCTACGAGACTCATCAGGATTTACCCTCGTCGACGTGGTACCAGGGAAACGACAGACGCGAGATCCACAGCAGCGCCTGGTCGATGACGAATGCCAGCAGTGTGATCCAGGCCACATAGGGCAGGATCACGTCCATCGACAGATAACGCCGCACCAGAAAGATGCGATAGCCCAGCCCGTCCTGGGCCGCGATGGCTTCGGCCGCGATCAGAAACAGCCAGGCGCTGCCCAGCGCCAGCCGCGTGGCCGAGATCAGCCGGGGCGTGAGCTGGGGCAGCAGCACGCGCAGCATCACCTGCCAGGAATTGGCGCCCAGCGTCTGGGCCTTGATGCGTTGCTCTTCGGGCAGGCGTAGCGCCTCGCCGGTGAGATCTCGAATCAGAAACGGGGTAATGCCGACGATGATCAGCACGATCTTGGCCAGTTCACCGGTGCCGAAGACGATGAACAGAATCGGCAGTACGGCCAGCGGCGGGATTAGCGACACCACCGTAATCAACGGCGAGAAGGGCGCCCGAAACAACGGCAGCCCGCCACTGAACAGGCCGAATACCAGCGCCGCGAATGCGCTGATACCCACGCCGATACCCAGCCGTTTGAGACTCGCGGCGGTATCCGCCCACAGCGGAATGCTGCCGGTACGCACGTTCGCCTCGGTGGCCAGCCCGTGCATGGTATCGGCCATCTTGGTCGGCGACGGCAGCAGGCGGTCGTTGGGGTTTTCGGCCAGCCGGGCGCTGGATGCGCTCAGATAGACGAAGGCGATCAGCAAAAACGGCAGCAGCGCCAGTGCGACGCGCGCAGGCCGGGCCGGCTTGAGATTGATCAAGCGCTTCATGAATACGGTCCTTGCGGTACGGGCCGATCGGCCGCGCCCGTGGTCACGGGCGCGGTCCGGGCGATGTCGTTACTGCGACTCGGCGTAGTCTTCGGTGAAGCTCGGATCGAAACGCATCATCACGTTCGACGCGTTGCCATAGACGCCCGCCGGCGATTCGATGCCGACGAAATCCGGACCCGGCGCGGCCGGGCCGAGCAGGCCGTGCTTGAAGCTGAATTCGGCGATGCGCTGCATCGTGTCCAGCAATTCCTGGCTATTCATCAGCTTGGCGGCTTCGGCTGGGTCGGTATACAGATGGGTGGCTTCGAGCTGTTGCTTGTAGCCGGCGACATCGGTGCCGGCGGCCTCGGCCATTGCCGCGAGCGCGTCTTCGTCGCCCTCGGCGATATGCTGCATGACTTCATACCAGGCGCCGACCATGGCCTTGCCGAAGTCCGGGTTGTCCTTGAGCGTCTGGGTGTTCACCACCAGCATGTCGAGGATTTCGCGCGGAATCTCGTGCGAGGTATAGACCAGATTGCTGTTGGGCATGGCATCGATGGCCTGCAACTGCGGGTTCCAGGTCACCACCGCGTCGACATCGTCGTTGGCATAGATGCCCACCATGTCGGCATCGGAGGTGTTGACCGTCTTGATGTCGCGTTCGGACAGGCCGACCGATTCGAGTGCGCGGGCCAGGAAGTAGTGCGACACGCTGAACTGCACCAGATTCACCTGGCGGCCCTTGATATCGGCCAGCGAATCGGCGTTTTTCAGGATGATGCCGTCGTTGCCGTCGGAATAGTCGTTGACGATCAACGCGGTGGAGTCCACACCGGAGGCCGCCGGAATGGTGAGCGTATCCATATTGGTGATCGCGCAGCCATCCATATTGCCGGAGGTGTACTGGTTGACCGACTCGATGTAATCGTTGATCTGGACCAGATCGACCGAGATATCGTATTTATCGGCCCATTTTTTCATGATCCCGGCGCTTTCGGCATAGCTCCAGGGCATCCAGCCGGCGTAGATCGACCAGCAGACACGGAAATTATCCTTCGCCTGTGCCGCGCCCAACGGCACCAGCGATACGGCGAGCACGGCAAGAAGTGCGAATAGGCGGGAAGTGCGGGGCATGGCGGTCTCCAACTTCGGCGAATGACACAGGGGGTACCGGCGCAGCTGCGCTGCATGGTGACCTCCCGGGCTTTTATCCCGCCGTGTAACCTGGCCACGATCTGGCGATCGTTTTCAGGTCGATGGCTCTCGGACCAGTCACCGCCGCTTGTGTGTCGCGTCGGCCGGAACCCTAGCCATCCATTGGAAACTGATTGTGGGGCAGACGAAGCTGCCGATACCCGATTAACTCGTTGCCGGGTTCAATGCAGGAACCTTGCCAGGCTTGCACAATCAGTGGCTTGGATTACCTTCCTGCAAGCCCGCGCTGGTTCGAACCGGTTGGTCGCGGCGTTTGCACCAAAACGGGGCACAGCGAGCGCGCATTATTCGCGCGCACGTTCCACCCGCAGATGCTGGGCCCGCATATGGCGGGCCAGATCGACCAGTTCGCCGAGGTTGTCGACGACAGCATCGGGCCGGTGCGGATGCCGTACCGTGCCCGGAAAGATCTTGTCGATCCAGGCGGCATCCCAGCCCGCTCCGTTGTAGAACACGGCCGCCACCCCGGCGCGCTTGGCGGCGATCACGTCGGTCGTCGAGTCGCCGACATACCAGACATGTTCGCTGGCAGTGCGCCCGAGTTGATCGAGTGCCGTGAGCAACAGATCGGGGTGTGGTTTACGGTGGGGCACGTCGTTGCCACAGGTCATGGCATCGAACAGATCCTGCCAGCCGGTGTTATCCACGATGGCCAGTTCGTGGTTCATGAATTCGCGGTTGCGGTTGGAGATCAGCCCCAGGGTGATATCCAGATCGCGCAGCGCCTGCAGATTGGCGCGGGTATCGGGCTCCAGCGGCGTGACCTCGCCCACATACTTGCGATAGGAAGTATCGAAGGCGGCATGGGCACGCTGCTTGGCATCGGGATTGTCGCCGAACAGCACTTCGAAGATATCGGTACGCGAGATCTTGCGCTCGGCGACGATGCGCGGATGCAGCGCGCGGTTGTCACGTACGTATTTCACCAGTTTGGCGTCCTCGATCGTCTTGGACTGATCGGGCGCCAGCAGATGTTCGAGCAGGCCCAGGTCCTCCAGATGCGGTAGCACATCGTCGACGGCGTGATACATGGCGTCGTGGGTATCGACAAGCGTGGCGTGCCAGTCGATGAGTATCACGCAGGGTTCGCCGTGGGGCATTTGCAGAATGCTCATGAAGCTGTCGTGTCCAAAATGTGCGGGCCGGGCCGCCATTGTGCCCGAGCCGGCCTGAACACCGCGTCAATCGTCGCCGGCTTCGTTGTCGGCCTCGTCGGGCACGAGCGATGCCAGGCGCTGGCTGAGATCTTCGTGCTCGGCTTGCAGGCGGGCGAGATCGTCGATCGCGCGGGCATCGAGCTCGGTGGCGGTCTGGGCGGCGAGCGTGCGTAGCGCGGCCAGCGGCTGATTCGCGAAGCTGCGCCGGTAGAGCTGGCGCATGTCGCGGGCGTATTGGTCGTCGTGTGCGTCGAATGCCGGGCGGGCCGCGATCAGTGCCTGGTCCTGGGCCGCCTCGCGGGCGATGCTTTCGGCCAGGCGCTCGGCTTGCTCATGGGCCTGGCGGGCCGTGTCGCGGCGTTGCTTGAGTTCGCCCGCCCGCGCGAGCTGTTGCCAGTAATGGGCGAGGGCGCGTTCATGATCCTGCAGGCGTGTTTCGAGCCGTTCGATGTTTTCCGTCAGCCAGGCCGGCATGTCGACGAGCAGGCTGTAATCGGCATAGGCAGTATCGAAATCGACGAGTTCGGCAATCCAGTCGTCGATGCGCCGCGCCCAGCCCCGGTGGGCATAGTCGTGGCGGGCATAGCCGCGTTTGAGCAGGTGCATGAACAGAATATCGTTTTCGTAGGCGGGACGTTTCGCCTCGCACTCGGCGCGGGCATCGGTCAGACGGGTGGTGAGCGCTTCCAGCGTCTGGCGGGTATACTCGTAGCGGGCCGCTGCATCACGGTAATCGGGGTTGGCCTGGAGTTCGTCCTCGAGTTGGGCGCGCAGATCTGCATAGGCCGCTTCGGCCTCGGCCGCCTGGGTACGCGCCGTGGCCAGGCGTTGCGCGCGCGTCGCCTGTCGGCTGTCGAATTCCTGTACGGCGCGTTCGATATCCTCGCCGAAGACGCGCCGCTGTTCGGCGAGTTCCTGCATGCGGCGGTCGCTACGGGTGAGATCGCCACGGATTTCGCCGGCGGCGAGACTACGCGCGCGCAGTTCGGCGAAGTGCTGCCAGAGTTCGTCCTGGCGGGCCTCGTTGGCGGCCAGGCGGGTACGCAGGTCGGCAATGCGTGCCTCATGGGCGCTGGATTCGGCCACGGCGTCAGCGCTCGCTTTCGGCGGCATCCCCGGCCGAGCCGATCAGGCGTACATAGGCACGTGCCAGTGCCGCAGCCGGTCCGCGTGCCGGGCGATGGGTGAGCCGGCGCGACAGATGCTGCTCGATCGCGCGATCGAGAGTTTCGCTATCGATCTCGATACCCTGGGCCGCGTAGAGCCGGGACAAACGCTGGTGCAGGGCCTGGCGGCGGGCAGCGTAATCGCTGGCCTGGTCGAGCGTATCCGCGCGCCGGCGCATGCGATCGGCAATATCCATGACCACCAGGCTGTCTTCCAGGCCGGCTGGATCACGCGTGCGCATGATCGATCAGCCCGCGTGCGGCTGTTCGTGCAGCAACCGGCTGTAGCGGGCCTTGCCGGCTTCGACCAGACGCGCGATTTCGTCGGCGTTCTCGCTGGCCAGCTGGCGCATTTCGCGGGTGGTTTCGTAGGTGCGCTGCTGGTAGTCGGCAATGGCGTCGACGAGTTTTTCTACACTTTCGGCGCGCAGCGATGGTCCGTAGCCGGCGCGCGTGCCTTCCATGAGTACGTCGTCGCCGACATCGGCCAGGGTTTCGATGGATTCGTTCATGCCCTGTTTCATGCGCTCGAGCGTCTGCGTGGATTCGTGCAGCCCGCCCAGCGATACGAAGGTCGCGGCCAGCGCAGTGAACACGCTTTCGTTGGTGCTGAAAAACGCGACCGACTGTTGATAGACGCGTTCCTTGACGTCGCTGCTCTGCGATAGCCGGCCCATGACCGTTTCGCCGGTGGCATAGGAAATCTTGAGATTTTCGGCCAGATCCTTGGCGATCTGTTCGTCCTTGCGGGCCTGTTCGAAGGCAGCCATGGCCTGATCGCGTGCCAGTTCGGCCTCGGCCCGGGCGCGTTCGCCCTCGGCCGCGGCCAGCGCCTGTTCCTGCGTGTCCAGTTCCGCGCGTGCCTGTTCCAGCCGGGCCGCGGTCTGCTCGTGCAGCGTATGCGCTTCGATTTCGGATTGCTTGAGCGCGCCGCGAAAATCCATATAGGCCGCCAGGATGGCTTTTTCGCGATCGAGGGCGGCCCGCGAGTCGCTGACCACGTCGCGATAGGTGCGCGCGATATCCTGAAAGCGCTCCTCGATGGAACCCCGGCGCAGCTTCATCCAGCGTTGTTGCAGTCGCTGCTTAAAGCTCAGCCGGCCATCCTGGCGCTGGTCGATGAGCGTGCGCACATCCTCGCGAATGCTGGTGAAACCTTCGGCGATACGGTTGTAGCGATCGGCCAGTTCCTGGCCACGAATATGCGTACGTACCACCTCGTTGAAATAGCCGGCCTGCTGGAGCGTGCGCGCGATAACGAGCACCCGCTCGGGATCGATCGGCTCCAGCCGTTCGAGCAGCCCCAGGACCGGCGCGGATTGCGCGGCCGGGGGTTGAATGCCGATCGCGCCCAGCTTGGTCGCGGCCGATTCGAGGAAGTTCATTACCGTGGTCATCGTCTTCGCTTGCCGGCGGAATGCCCAACGCGCAGCTTAGGGCGGGTGTTGCAGCGGCGCAATTCGTGGCGATTTTGCTGAACAATCAAAAGACCACGCGCGACCGGTTGTTGTGGCCGCTGGCGATTCGCGTACGCTTTGGCCTTGCCGGTCGCGGACCTGCCGGCGCTTTGGAGAAATCATGGCCTTTTCGGTGCTGCTGGCAGGCATCTATGTCTTCACCACGGTGTTCGCGCTCGGCGTGACCGCGATCGAAAGCCTGGGCCTACTCGGCGACGGCGATGGTGGGAGTGGCGACGGCGGTTCCGACGGTGGCCATAGCGGCGAGGGCGATGCAGGCGATGGCGGCCACGATGCAGGCGGCGACGACACCAGCGGCGAATCCGGGGTGGCCGTACGCGGCAACGCCTGGCAGCACAGCCGCCGTTCCGGCCAGACCCTGTTCACCATTCTCGGGTTGTTGCGCCTGACCGTTTATTTCGGCCTGGGCTTCGGGCCGATGGGGCTGGTGGCCATGCTGCTGGGCGCCAATGCGCTGGTGAGCCTGTTGTGTGCGGTGGCCGCCGGCGTGGTGGCCGCGGTGCTCTATCGCCGGGTCATCCGGTTCCAGCAAAAGGATCTGGATTCCACCGTGCACGATCGCGATCTCATCGGCGAACGCGCCCAAGTTCTGATCGCGATTTACCCGCACGAGATCGGGCGCGTACGCATCCAGCTCGACCAGATGGTGCGCGATCGCTATGCGATCAGCGATGCCGACGATTTCATTCCCAAGGGTGCGTATGTGGACGTGATCGCGGTCAGCGACAAGGGTCTGGTCGTGACCATGCCGGATAACTGAAACGACGCGCGCGTCGCAATACACACGATTCGATAACAGGAGGCGTCAATGGGTGTTGATCCGGGACAAACCTCGACATTGTTCGGCTTTGCCATGGCCGGCGGTATCGCGGTTCTCATATTTCTCATACTGGTGGGCTTTCTGCGCGTGCTGGTACGCGTGTGCCCGCCGAACCACGTCATGGTCATCCAGGGCGCCAAGACTCAGGTCAACGAAAAGACCTACGGGTTTCGCGTGATTCTGGGCGGTCGTGCGATCGTGATTCCGTTTCTGCATCGCGCCGAACTGCTCGATCTGAGCGTGTTGCCCATCAACGTACGCGTGGAAGGTGTGAACTCGGCCAACGGCATTACCGTGGGCGCCGATGCCACCGCCTGCGTGTGTGTGGATGTCGAGGATCAGGGGCTGTTGTTCACCGCGGTCGAGCGCATGCTCGGCAAGAGCCGCGAGGAGATTCAGGATCAGATCCAGCAGACCATGATCGGCAACTTCCGCGGCGCAATGAACCGCACCACGCCGCTGGAAGCCATGGGCATGGTCGAGAGCGTGGAAAAGGTCAACGCCGGCGAGTTGCCCCAGGCGGACGACACCACCCGCGTAGGCGAGGGCGAGCGCGCCCACTTTCGCCAGGAAATGCTCGAGGATGCCAACGAGGACCTCTCCAGCTTCGGCATGAAGGTGGTGTCGGTGGCTTTTCAGCGTATCTGGGACAGCTCCGATTACATTTCCAATCTGGCTACCAAGTCGGTCGCGCATAAACGCCAGGAAGTCGAGGTTCAGGAAGCGCGTCTGGCGGCCGTGGCCGAGTCCGCCGAGTCCGATAGCGAGCGTCGTCAGGCGATCGCCAAGGCCCAGGCGGACGAGGCGATCGTCGAGGCCCAGCAACGTCTCGGGCTGGTCGAACAGGAATGCAACGCGCGTATCGAACAGGCCCGCCAGGAAGCCGACGCCGGCATTGACGAGGCCACCAGCACGGCCCAGTCGCGGGTCGAAACCGCACGCAGCGAACTGCAGGAGTACAAAAACACCTCCGATGTGACCCTGCGGGCCGAGAAGGAAAAACTCGCCGCCGAGATTCTGTCGCGCGGCGACAACGACGCCGTGAATATCCTGCGCGGCGTGCGTAACGAACTGCTCGAACGCAAGGCCACGCTGCTGGCCAGTGCCGGCGCCAACGCCCGCGTGCCGCTGTTCGTGCAACAGCAGCTGGGTTCGCTGTTCGATGCCTATGCCGATGGCGCCAAGAATCTGCGCCTGGACAACCTCACCTTCATGGGCGATGGCGACGACGACGGCGTGAATGCGGCGGTCAACCGCGGTCCGGCGGGTCTGGTGAATTTCCTCGAACAGTTCGAGCGGGCCTTCGGCATCAGTATCAAGCAATTCATGAGCGCCAGCGACGCGGCGCGCACGCGTCCGGCCGAGGAGGGCTAAGCCATGGCATCCACGCTCGTTATGTCGTTTTTGTTGCTGGTGGCACTGATCGTGCTCACGCTGGCATTCCAGTTCGTTCGCAACTTCAAGGTCGTCGGCGCCAACCAGGTGGCCATCGTCGCGGGCAAGGGCCCGCACGGCTATCGCACCTATCACGGCGGCCGGGTGGTCGTGTGGCCGCTGATCAACAAGCGCTATGATCTCGACCTGCGCCCGAGTACCACCTCCGTGGAAGTCCAGTCGGCGATCGCCAAGGGCATGGTGCCGCTGGACGTAACGGCCACGGTATCGTTTGCCGTGTCCTCGTCGGGCAAGGTGCTCCAGAACGCCATTCGCCGGATTCTGTCCATCGCCCAGGACCGGGCCGAACTGATCCAGGTGACCAGCTCGATCGTCGAGGGCCATCTGCGCGACTCCATCGCCACGATGACGCCGGAACAGGTCATGCGCGACAAGGATCAGCTGGTGCGCAACATGATCCGTGTCTGCAAGGAAGATCTGGAGGCGATCGGGCTCGAGATCACCACCATGAACATCGCCGATGTCGAGGATCATCGTTTGTCCGGCATGGGCGACGGCGAACTCTATATCGGCCTGCTCAACCGCACCCAGTCCGCCAGTGCCAAGTCGCAGGCACGTTGCTCGCAGGCCGAGGCCCACGCCACCTCGCGTGAACAGGCTGAGGCCCGGCGCGGCGAGGTCGAATGCCGCAAACGCGATAACGAACGCGAATCGCTGGAAACCAGCACCAGCGCCAAGGTCGCCGACGAACGCCAGCGTGGCGCGGTCGGGATCGAACGCGCCAAGCGCGACGGCAGCGCCAACGAAGCCGGCGTGCGGGCCCAGATCGCGGCCGAGAAACAGCGGATCGCGTACCTGACTGCCCAGTACGAGGCCGAAATCGTCACCCCGGCCCACGGCAAGAGCGATCGCCGACGCCTGGAAGCCGAACAGGAGGCCTTTGAAATCCGCGGCGTAGCCGATGCCGAAATCGAACAGCTGGCCAAGACCATCGAGATTCTCAATCGCGGCGGCGCCTCGGCGCTGGAGGCCTATCTGATCGACAACTTCGATGCCTTCATCCGGCCGTTCGCACAGACGCTCAATCTGTTCCCGGCCTCGCAGGTATCGGTGCTCACCGGCGTGGGCGGCGAACATGCGCCGATTTCGGCGGTGGACCCGCACCCGATCGAACGCCAGAAGGCGGATTTGATCCGTCAGGCCTTCGGCAACGCCGACGTCGCCGGTGCCTGGGCCGAAGGCAACGTGGGCCGGCCCTCTCAGCAGGATTAGCCCAGCCCGCGTGTACGGCCGGCCCGCGCCGGCCGGCCGTACCAGCGTCCAAGGTCGCGTAACCCGGCAACCATCCTGTGCCCGATTCGACCACGTTGGCCGGATCTCAGCCGCTACGTTCGCGCAGGCGTATTGTCCGCAAATGAACGCGAATACACCCGAATAAGGCGAAAAGACGCCGCGTAGGTTGGCTTCGGCCGCTAGGCGGTAAGCCAACACGGGCTGGCCTCGCGGGCGGTCGGAAGGGCGTGGTCGTTTGGCTCGCCAGAGTGTGTTCCTTGTTGGATTACGCTTCGCTAATCCAACCTACGCCCTGCCCACTGGAGCGGCCGACAAGCGCGACCGCATAGGCGAGCCTGGCCCGTCTATGCGGCCTGTTTTTCGCGAATGAAGGCTTCGACCAGGTCGAGCAGGATACGCGCGCTTTCGGTCTGGTAGGCGTCGATTTCGTCGTCATCCAGCGCGTGGGTGCTGAGTTCCTCTTCCTGCGGGTCTTCGTCTTCCTCGCTCTTTTCGAAGGCTTCGTAGTCTTCGAACGGCGGCTCGCCGGTGGCCTTGCGATGGGTGTTGGCGAGTTTCAGGCTCTGCTGCTTGAGTGCTTTCTGCTCGGCGCGGCGCTCGTCGAGATTGAGCGATACCCGTGTCTTTTCACTCTGCTGGCGGGCCAGGCGAATCCGCTCGACGCGGTAGCGATAGTCCGGGTCGTTTTCGATACGCATGTCATGGCCGCGTTTGAGCGTATCCAGCAGCTGATCGATTTCGTCCGAGTAGGGGAAGGTCGTGGGCTTGATCCGGTCCCAGGGCAGGGCATTGGGCAGCGCGCTTTCACCGATCTTGCTGGGGTCGATCGCCGCCGGGAAGGTGATATCCGGGCTCACGCCGCGATCCTGGGTGGAATCGCCGGTGACGCGATAGAACTTGGCCTGGGTCAGCTTGATCTGGCCTTCGGAGAGCGGCATCAGCGTCTGAACCGTGCCCTTGCCGAAGGTCTGGCCGCCCAACACGATGGCACGCCCATAATCCTGGAGGGCGCCGGCCACGATTTCCGAGGCCGAGGCCGACAGCCGATTGACCATGACCGCCAGCGGGCCGTCGTAGACCGGGCCGTCGTTGCGATCGCCCAGAACCTGGACATTGCCGTCGGCATCGCGAATCTGCACCACGGGCACCGAATTCATGAACAGGCCGGTGAGCTTCATGGCCTCGCCGAGCGCGCCGCCGCCATTGTTGCGCAGATCGAGCACGATACCGGCCAGGTCCTTGTTCTTCTTGAGTTCGACCAGCAGCTTTTCGACGTCCTTCGCGGTGCCGTTATAGAACGACGGCAGACTGATCAGGCCCACGTCGACGGTCTGGCCGTCGCGTTCGAGTTTGATGATCTGCTTGCGCGCGGCCTGATCCTTGAGTTCGATCTTGTCGCGTACGAGGGTGATGGTCTTGGTCTGGCTGTTGTCGGCCGGCGAGATCTGCAGGCGCACGGTCGAGCCTTTCTCGCCGCGGATGAGCTGCACGGTTTCATCCAGACGCATGCCCACCACATCGGTGAATTCGCCGTCTTCGCCCTGGCCCACGGCAATAATGCGATCGGTGGGCTTGAGCTTGCCCGACTTGGCAGCCGGGCCGCCCGGAATCAGGCGCACCAGTTCCGCATAGCCGTTCTTCGAGCGCAGCTCGGCGCCGATGCCCTGCAGCTGCAGGTTCATGTCGATATTGAAATCTTCCGAACGCCGCGGCGAGAAATAATCGGTGTGCGGGTCGTAGCTGTGGGTGTAGGCATCCATATAGGCCGAGAACGCGTCCATCGGCTCGGCCTGACGCAGTTGCTTGAGCTCGTTGGAATAGCGCTGGGTGAGGCGCTTTTCGATCTCGTCGTCATCGAGATCGTTGAGCTTGAGATTGATCAGCTGGTTTTCCAGCTGCTTGGTCCACAGGGCCTCGCGCTCGCTGGCATCGGCCGGCCAGGGCGCGTTTTCGCGATCCACGTCGAAGCTTTCGTCGTCGTCGATATCCAGGCTGTCGATGCCCTGTTCGACGCGGTTGAGCGCCCACTGGTCGATCTGGATACGACGCTTTTGATAGGTGTTGTAGATATCGAAGGCCGCCCGTGTCTGGCCCTGCTTGAGTTCGTCGTCGAGCGAGTGCTCGTACTTGTCGCGC
The DNA here is from genome assembly GCF_040361255.1 of Salinisphaera sp. T5B8. Taxonomy (NCBI): domain Bacteria; kingdom Pseudomonadati; phylum Pseudomonadota; class Gammaproteobacteria; order Salinisphaerales; family Salinisphaeraceae; genus Salinisphaera; species Salinisphaera sp. T5B8. Next base: position 258,016 of record NZ_APNG01000003.1, read on the forward strand.
AGGCGTTCGATATCCGATTGCAGAAATACACCGCGGGTGCCGTCGAGCTCGTCGAGATAGGCGTTGAAGAATTTCTCCGAAAACGCGTCGTTGAGATCGACCTTGTTGTAGTGGTTCTTTTGTAGCTGCTTGACGACTTCGCGGTCGATCTCGCCCTGGTTGGCATCGGGTACCAGCGGTGTATAGCCCTCGGCGGTGCCGGCACCGGCATCCGGTACCGGTTCCGGGTCGGCCGGCGCGTCCGCCGCGCAGCCGGTCTGCGCGAAGGCGAACAGGACAATCAGAAACAGCAGGGCAAGCTTGCGCATGAAGAAACTCGTTGATTGGCCGGAATCGGCTGTACGGCGACAGCGGCGCGGGGCCCGAGGCCGCCGCGGGCTTATACGGTTATTGCCATTGTTGCCATTATGGCGTATCGCTTTCACGATACACGAATTATTTGCGATCTCCGGCAGCACGCGGACGATGCACGGTCACATCGTGTCTATCGGTGTAGGCCGCGCGCTGTGTCGATGATCGCAAGCCTTATTGGGTCTATCGGCTGCCAATAACCGCAGTGAATGCGCGGTTGTCGACGCAAGCGCGTACGAATAGCCGATATTCCACGTCTGAAATCATGCCCGGGCCGGGCGCTTACGTGCAATGCGGGCAGACACGGAGGCGGTTCAGCCGAACACCAGGCGCAGCGCCGGTAGCAGCAGAATCAGCGCCAGGGCGCGCGAGAATGTCTTTTGATTGATTCGGTAGTGCAGTCGGTTGCCGACCAGCAGGCCGAGGGCGATACCGGGTACGGTCAACAGCGCCATCAGGGCCAGTTCGCCGGTGAGCAGGCCGAGCTGAAAATAGACGATGTTCTGGGTGATCGTACCGCAGAGAAACGCCAGTGTGAGCACCGAGCGCGCCGTCTGTTTCGGGTAGCGCAGGCTCACATAGATCAGCAGCGGAATCGGCGATACGCCCACTGCGCCCACGATGATCCCGGCCGCGCCGCCGCAGCCGAACAGACAGGCGCTTTCCCGGCGTGTGCGTGGCGGCGGCTGATCCGGGGTGGGCGTGCGCCAGAGCATGAGCGCGACATACACCAGTATTGCCATGCCCAGCCCGCGGCGCAGTATCTCTGCCGGCAGGATCGCCAGCAGCTGGCCGCCCACGACGATGCCCAGCGACAGCCCGAGTGCGGCGACCGGCCCGCGCCGCCAGTCCATTTCATGGCGGGTCAGCCAACTGAGCATCAGATTGGGCACGAGCACGACCATCGCCACGGTCGCGACCACATCGCGAAACGGAAACAGCATCACCAGCAATGACAGGGTCAGCGTGCCCGAGCCAAAGCCGGTCATGCCCTGTGCACAGGCCCCGGCGAATGCGGCGAGATTGAACAACAGAATCTGCACGGTCGTCCCGATTTGAGATGACACCGGCGCGGGCCGGCGGTAACGAGTGATGCGCTCGGCGCGACGCGCAAGGGTAAACGTTTGCCGTGGCCGCGTCGTGTCTTGCGGCGTGATCTCCCACGTCGGGCCGTGTCTGCAGGCAATACGGGCGAACTGTCCAGGGCCGTTCGTCGCGATATAAGCCGTCGCATCGGCGACCAGGCCGCGGCAAGACAAGGCATCGTGCGTGCCGCGTGGTTATTCCTGTCAGCGAGCCAGACAATGAACCATCACGCCGGATTGCCGTGCGGTGGCGTGGCTTGGCCGCCGACCGATCGTTATGGGTTGGGGTTGCTCGTGCCGCAACACGCCATGCGTCGTTAAGTTCGTTGAGCGTGGGCTTGCCACGCTCGGCGGCCCGCGCCTTGGCTGACACGTCCGGCACGGGCAATGCGATGGCATATCCCGCGACGACAGGCCCTAGAATATGCGCCTGGGTTTGCGATTCGGGTTGGGTCATTGCGCTGGCATCGTCTGCAGTATCTGCTCGCTTTCGAGCGCTTCGCCGATGCGTTGCGTGTATTCGTCGCGCTCACCGGCGTCATGCTCTATGCCGGGCTGGGCAACAACGCCCACGAGCTGATTCCGCTCATGCTGGGCGTGATCGCCGCGGCGATCGCCGAAACCGACGACAGCTGGCGCCGACGCGCCAGTGCGCTGGCGGTAACACTGCTGTGTTTCGGCCTGGCCGCATTGATCGTGCAATGGCTGTTCGAGCGCACGTGGCTATTCGGGCTGGCGCTGACACTGGGCTCGTTTTTGCTGGTGATGATGGGCGCGGTGAGCGCGCGCTATGCAACCATCAGTAATGCCACGCTGTTGCTGGCGGTCTACGGCATGATCGGGCGCGATCAGCACAGTCTGACCGATGCCTTCTGGCACCAGCCGGCACTCCTGGTGGCCGGGGCCGGCTGGTACGGGTTGTTGTCGTTGCTGTGGAATGCGCTGTTCGTGCACCGGCCCGTGCGCCAGGCGCTCGCACGGCTCTACGATGCGCTGGGCGATTATCTCGACTGCAAGGCCCGCCTGTTCGAACCCAGTCGCGGCCTGGATATCGCCGCCTGTCGCAATGCGCTCGCGCACGCCAATGCGCGGGTCGTTGCCGCACTCAACGATACGCGACTGGCATTGATCGACCGCCTGGACGGGCGGCGTTCGCGCTCGGCGATGGAAGAGAACCTGCGCCTGTATTTGGCCGCCCAGGATATTCACGAACGCGCGGCGTCGTCGCATTATCCGTACTCGCGTCTGGTTCAGGCGTTTTTCCATAGCGATTTGATGTTTCGCGCGCAGCGTCTGATCGCGGCCGTGGGCCGCGCCTGTCGTGAACGCGGCGCGGCCCTGCGCTACGAGGCACCGACGCGGTTTGCCTATCTGCAGACCGCGCGTTCGGAGTTCGATGCCGCGCTGACTTATCAGCGCGAAGGCAACCCGGCACCGGAGCGTGGTCTGCTCGCCGCGGTCGAAGAACTGGCCGACAATCTCGATACGCTCACCGACCGGGTCGCCAGCGCCGAAGCGCCCGCCGAACAGAGTGGCGAGCAGCGCCTGCAGGACCCGGCGCCGGCCTCCTTCGGCGAAGGATGGCGTCGTATCGTGGTCGAGCTCACGCCGGCCTCGGCGCGTTTTCGCCATGGTCTGCGGCTGGGCCTGGCGATGCTGGCCGGGTATATCGTGCTCAAGCTCGTGCATCCGGAACAGGGCTACTGGATCCTGCTGACCGTGATGCTGGTCTGCCAGCCCGACTACGGCGCGACCCGTCAGCGGGTGGTGCAGCGTATCGGCGGCACCGTGCTTGGCCTGGTTCTGGGTTGGGCCTTACTCAAGCTCTTTCCCGCGACCGAAATCCAGCTGCTGCTCACGATCGCGGCCGGAGTGACGTTCTTTGCGGCGCGTTTTCGCCGCTATGTGGTGGCCGCCGCGGCGATCAGCGTGCTCGTACTGCTGGCCTTCAACCAGGTCGGCAACGGTTTCGATCTGATCGTGCCGCGGCTGCTGGATACGGTCATCGGGGCGGTACTCGCGTTTGCTGCCATGCGGTTGGTATTGCCGGATTGGCGTTCGCGCGAACTGCATCAGCGCCTGGCCGATGCGCTGGCGGCCAACGGCCGGTATCTGCGTGCGATCCTGGCCCAGTATCGCAGTGGCAAACGCGACGATCTGGCCTACCGGATCGCCCGCCGCGATGCCCATAACGCCGATGCCGCGGTGAGTACGCATGTCTCCTCGGCGCTCAAAGACCCGCACGGTGCACGCGCGGACAGCCGCCAGGCGCTGGCCGTACTGGCCAGCGCGCAGACGTTGATCGCGCATCTGTCCACGCTGGGCGCCCACCGCCAGGTACTGGCCGCGCATGCCGGCAATACCTTGCTCGAGCAGGTCGGCGCCTATATCGCGGATACGCTCGAAGAGGCCAGCCATGCGCTCGTGCGTGGCGAGCCGATGCCGGTCGACAGCGAATACGAACACAGCCTGCGCGATGCCCTGACTGCGGCCCCGTGGGGAGATATGGAGCCCCAGCGGCTGATTGCGAGCCAGCTCGCCCAGTTGCTGGACGAACTGCCGCGGCTGCGACGCATCGGGCAGGCGCTGGTGCGTTAGCGCGTGATCGCTACGATATCGTTCGGCTCAAGGCGGGTATTCCAGGCCTAGCGATGTGATGGCTTCGTTCCTGAAGAGGAACCGCAGATTGCGCAGATTACGCAGATGAATAAGCGCGCCGCCCATGCGGCTGACGACAGCGAACGAGCGCGATTTCCTGTCCTGGGTCTGTGTGATCTGCGGACCTTTTCGCCAGGCAGGCGTGGTGTCCGCAAATGAACGCGAAGACAGGCGAATACGACGAACGGCAGCGCGCCTGAAGGCCGGCCGGTCTGATATTCATGCCGCCTGCTGAACTGTGTACATCATCAGGTAGGGCGTTACGGGCCTGGCCTGACGGCACGGGCAGGGCGATAGCCTGGCCCGTGGCAACAGGCCCTAGTCGTCGTCGCCCGGCAAGGGCAGCTGGGCGATATGGAATTCACGCACGACCTTGATCGTCGGGCGCAGCAGAAAATGCACCGAGCCGAGAGTGAAACACCAGGTCGCCGGGATCATCAGGCTTTCATAGAAGAACATCACCGAGCCGACCAGAAAATACAGGGCCGCGAAAAAATCGTTGAGCGTATAGAGCTTTTCGTAGCGCCCGTAGACCTTGCGCTGATGGTGGTCGGTGGCGTGCTTGGGTTCGAACATGGCAGCCATGAATATGTCCTGTAACGGCGAAGCGGGCGACACAACATAGCGAATTGCCGGCGTCGCGAAATGGCCAGGGCCCGGCCCCGTGCGAGCCGTTCGTCGGTAACGTCTTGATAGAACGGGGCTCGCCGGGCGCGCTTGCGCCCGGGCAGGAATAGCCACGCGGCGCAAAAGCGCGGCCGGCGCGCGCAACGACGGCGTGTCAGGCCGGCACGCCGCCCAGGCAGTAGTACTTGGTCTCCAGATATTCCTGCATGCCGGCATGCGCGCCTTCGCGGCCCAGCCCGGATTGCTTCATGCCGCCGAAGGGCACGTGTGCGCCGGTAATATCCATGGTGTTCACGCCGACCATGCCGTAGTCGAGCCCGCGCATGAACTTGCGGATACGCGCATCCTGATGGGTATGCACATAGGCCGCCAGGCCGTACTCGGTATCGTTGGCGCGTGCGATCACTTCGTCGTCGTCATCGAAGGCGCAGACCGCAGCCAGTGGGGCGAAGGCCTCTTCGGAAAAGATGCGCATGTCGGCGGTGATGTCGGCCAGCAACGTGGGCATGAAAAAACGTGCACCGGGCGCTTCGGACTGGGCGCGTCCGATGACACGGGCGCCACGCTGTTCGGCGTCGTCGGCCAGGGCCTGGGCTTTTTCCACCGCGCGCTCGTGGATGAGCGGGCCGATATCGGTATCGTCTTCGAAGCCGTTGCCCACGACCAGCGCGTTCATGCGCTCGCCAAAGCGCTCGACGAAGGCCTCGTAGAGATCGCGGTGCACGAATATGCGGTTGGCCGCTACGCAATCCTGGCCACTGGTCTGAAACCTGGCGGCGATGGCCGAATCCACGGCCGTATCCAGATCGGCGTCGTCGCAGACAATGAACGGCGCATTGCCGCCCAGTTCCATCGACATGCGCTTGACCGTGTCGGCGCCGTCGCGCAGTAGCTGGCGACCGATCGGGGTCGAGCCGGTGAACGACAGGGCCCGCACCCGGGTGTCGTCGCACAGAACCTTGGATACGCGCTTGGCATCGCCGGTAACGACGTTGAATTCGCCGTCGTCGAGTCCGGCCTGCTCAGCCAGCGCGGCAAGCGCAAGTGCCGAAAACGGCGTTTCGCTGGCCGGCTTGACCACCACCGTGCAGCCGGCGGCCAGCGCGGCCGCGGCCTTGCGGGTGATCATCGCCAGCGGAAAGTTCCAGGGCGTGATCACGCCCACGACGCCGACCGGTTCTTCGACCGTGCCCAGCGCCATCTGCGGGTCTTCGGCCGGGATGTTCTGGCCGTCACTACGCCGGCCCTCCTCGGCAAACCAGCGAATGAAACTGGCCGCGTAATCGACTTCGCCGCGCGCTTCTTCCAACGGTTTGCCCTGTTCGCGTGTCATCAGCCGGGCCAGCGCTTCGCGGTTGTCCTGCATACCTTCGTACCAGGCCAGAAGCCGGTCGGCCCGGGTGCTCACTGCGGTGTCGCGCCAGCGCCCGAAGGCGGCATGGGCGGCATCGATCGCGCCCTGCAGGCGCGCGCTTTCCAGATCCGGAATATGGCCGATGATCTCGCCCGTGGCCGGGTCGTCGACAGCGCGGGTGGCCTGCTCGGCGGCATCGATCCAGCGTCCGCCCACATAGGCCTGTTCGCGAAAAATAGCGTCGTAGGTTGCGGTCATGACGTTGCCTTGGTGTTCGTGCGATATACACGAACTGGGGATGCAAAGCGCCAGTGTCAAACCCGATCGGGCGACAGATACGCAGACAACGCCCGCCAGCGACATTACGTGCCGGGTATAGCGGTCTGGGTTGATAGGCCTGGGCAACGCGACGTTGGCGTATTGGGATGGCGACGCTGGGCAATGGTCGTCGCAGCACGGCCGGGGGGCGATCGAAGATGGCGCTCCCTACGAGACTCGAACTCGTGTTTTCGCCGTGAGAGGGCGACGTCCTAGACCGCTAGACGAAGGGAGCTGCGATCGCGGCGCACAGTATAGCCACAACCGCGCATGGCTCAAGCGATTTTTGCGGGATTTCTGCATAACCCCGACAGGTTGTGCAGAGATTTCTCAAGTGATTGCCTTCAGCTGAAGGCCGAGAATCCGTCGTTATAGACACGCCAGAGCACAAGCAGCGCATAGATTGCGACCAGCGCGATACACACGATGGTGATCGTACGCGGGCCGCGGGGTTCGGGTACCGGATCGCCGCGCATACGCCGCAGCCGCGCGATCAGCAGGCTGACGACGACCCAACCCAGAAACGCACACAACAGCAGCCCGAGCAGCAGTTTCATGAAAACGGTTGCATGATGTTCTGCATGAACACGCCGGCCAGCCGCGGCTCCATGCACAGCGAGAACAGCAGCCCGTAGCCCGCGCCCCACAGATGCGCGCTGTGGTTGATGTGATCGTGGCCGAGCCGTCCGGCATACAGGCCGTAGGCGGTGAACAGCACGGCATAGACGATCGCCGGCATGGGAAAGAACAACACCCAGATCGTCGACCAGGGGTCGATCAGGATAAAGGCGAACAACACCGCCGAAACTGCCCCGGAGGCGCCCAGGCTGCGGTAGCGGCTGTCGTTGCGATGCTGCAGGTAGCTGGGAATGATGGCGACTACCACACCGACCAGATAGAACAGCGCGAAGCCGACGCTACCGATATAGCGTTCGAAAAAGCCTTCGATCGCGCGTCCGAAAAAGAACAGCGTGATCATGTTGAACAGCAGATGCTGACCGTCGGCATGGATGAAGCCGTGGGTGAGCAGGCGCTGGTATTCGCCGCGATTGACCGCCGGCGGCCAGAAGATCAGCCGCTCCATCATGTCGCGATTCTGGAAGGCGGTGAAAGAAACCGCACAGGTCACCGCGATCAGCAAAATAGTAACGATCATCGAAATCCTTTGACGAACCAGGTCAAGCCGAGCCCGACATGATAGCCCGTGCTTTCATTCAGGCGCGTGACCGCGCCGTCCAGGTTGCTTAGGGAATGTCCGTATGACCGCTCGCGGCTCGCGGTCGAGGCCGAACCATGGACGGGCCGCCGGCTTTGCGCGCGCCTGGTTGGCGTGACGGCTTAGCTCACTGTGCAACCAGCACGCTATGCCAACCGGTGTTTGCAAGCCACGCGCTAAGCACGCCGGCGCGATCACGACAGGTTGTGCAGAGATTCTCTAGAAGGGCGACAGCCCGAAGCGCTGGGGTAGCGCCGGTTCGTCGATCTTGCCGATCTGCGAAAAATCCGCGCGCCCGAGAATCTGGTTGAGCCGGCGCGGGTTTTGCAGGCTGCGTACCACGCGTATGCGCGAGGGCTGGCCGTCTTCGCCCAACTGCAGCACCCAGGCCAGAAAACCGCTCGAACAATGCACCAGGCTGCCGATCGGATAGATGCCCTGACGCTTCATATAGCGTTTCAGCCACTCGCGTTCGTCGTCGTTGCAGCTGTGATAGAGCGAGCGAAAGACCTGCAGCGGCGCGGCGGCTTCATGGTTGCCGATACCGCCCCGGCTCTTGACCTCGATGAGATCGACAATACGCGCGGCCCGGGCCAGCGACGCCAGCGCAACCGGCAGCCCGCTGATATCGACATCGGTCGAATTCAGACATTCGATGATCGCGCGCCGGGCGCCGCTGGCGGCCCAGGAGCCAGCCGAGCCGAGTGCTTCGATGAGTTCGTGATGGCTGTTGGTGGGGGCGCTCGGATCGGTGATCAACGTATCGGCCGATGCGGTCTGTGGCCCGGCCTGACGGATATTGCCCAGATCGTGTACGAGCGCGGCCACCACGATATCGCGCAGGTTGCGGGCCAGCGTTTCCTCGCCCTGGACGAGATCCGCCAGCCGGCCCGCCACGACGATACAGTGGTGCAACAATGCCGGTTGTTCGCTCAGACAGCACAGCGCATAGAGAAAGGTCGGGCGATCCTGTTCGAGCAGTTGGCAGAGCGTATCGGCACACTCATAGAGTGCGTCGATCGGCAACGCCCGGCCGTGGCGCAATGCGATTGCCGTGACGCCCAGCTTGTGGGCGATATCGCGTAGCGGACCGACCATCGCGGTGGTACGGGCGTAGGGCGTTTTTTCCTGTTGATCCAGACGGATGGCCACGGGCGACTCGGTGCCGCCAATGAACAGCCGCGATGGCTGGATCATGTGGTTGCGACCCTGGCCGGCCCGAAACGCGATCTCGCGTTCCATTTCGCGCAGCCAGACCGGCACCTCGCTCAAGCGATTGCCGTCGCGCTGAACGAAGGAAAAACCGACATAGGCATGCGCATTGCGCTCGGCCATCTGCACGTGGCGCACCACGGCCGCCAGCGACGAGCGCGTGCCGTTGGGGAATTCGATGAACAACGCCGCGACCTGCTGGCCGCATTCGAGCAGCATGCCCGTGCGCAGTGCGATCTCGATACCGCAGCCGCCCAGCGATAGATCCATCAGCCGCGCATCGATCGGGTTGCGGTCTTCATACACCTGCAGCTGCACCAGTGCGCGCATGCCGCGAACCAGGCGAATGCGGGTGGATTCGCGCTTGTTCGAGACATACACCCGTTCGGGTTTGGCAATGATCAGTTCCGGCGGATCGGCCTCGATACTGAATTGCTGGACCTCGATGCCCGTAAACAGCAGCGCTTCCACGCCCAGACTGGCGTGCAGGCGTACGCCGGCCGCGAACCGATCCCGGGCCAGGCCGAGCACATCGATCGTCAGCCGAATACGTTCGCAGCCGGCTTCGACACGGAAGTCGTCGATATCGAAACGCTCGCCGGTGGCCACGCATTCCAGGCGCAGGTCACTGTAGTGACGCTGCTGCAGGGTTTCGAAGGCGTTGGCAACACGGTCGCCATCGTTGATTTCAATGCGGGGAGCGTCCGTCACTTCCATGCGGGGCCTGATTGAGGTGGGTCGATACGTTGCGCCGTATGCGCCTTATCGGCAACCCACGCCGATGGTTGAGCGCCAGAACACATTTATTATTATCAATACGCTAACGCATCGATCGCATCGATGCAGCGTATGCCAATCGCCGCCGCATCGTTTTTCAAACGCATTTCGCCAATGAAGGCGAAGCCCATTGGTCTGCCGGCTCCGGCCGAGGCCGCACTCACCGCCCCCGTGTAGCGGCATGGGCACGCCCGGCGGCACCGAACACGGTACGCCCGATACGCATACCGGCCGCGCGTGCGCTTTTGCCCCGGGGTTTGAAATCGGTATTGCGCGGGTCCAGGGCATACAGATGATGCCCGCCCTGGGGGGAGGTGGTGTAGTAATCCACGCGCTCCTCGGCAGGCACATCGGCACGGTGCTGCAACCGATAGAGCAGATAAACGCCGAGCACGATCAGAAAGCCGGTATTGCTGTAAAACAGCCCGTTCGGGCCGAATTCGTCCATGGCCGTCGCGGCCACGACCGGGCCGATACAGCTGCCGATGCCATAGGCCAACAGCAGCGTGGTACTGGCCGCGGTAATACGGTGACTGGGCATCTGGTCGTTGGTGATTGCCACCGATACCGGATACAGCGCTGCCGACAGGCCCATATACAGCCCGACCACCGCGATCAGCACCACGGCATGGGTATCGCCGAGAAACGGAATCACGGCACTCGTGAGCGCGGCGACCGCGAGCACCGCCATGAGTACACGCCGCCGGTTGAAGCGATCACACAGCCGCCCGATCGGCCACGCCAGCAGCATCGCGCCCACGATTGCGCTGGCCATGAACAACGACAGCCGGTCGGTATCCAGGCCGATACGGTCGGCATAGACCGGTGCCATGGCATAGAAGGCGTTCACCAGCAGCCCGGCCACCAGCGCGCCGCTCACCCCCACCGGCGAAATGCGATAGAGCGAGATCAGCGACAGGCGTTCGGCATCTTCGACCGCCGGCGCATGCATGCGGGTAAGCGACAACGGGATCACCGCCACGGTTACCAGCATGGCCGCGAGCGTGAACGGAAACACGTTTTCCGGCGAACTGACATTGATCAGCAGCTGGCCCGAGGCGGTCGAGAGGAAGAACACGATCTGGTAAATCGCGAACAGTCGCGCCCGGTTGTCGTTGGTCGCCCGGCTCGAAAACCAGCTTTCCATCACGATCATCAGCCCGGCCATGGCGAAGCCGGCAAAGGCACGCAGCGCCGCCCAGAGTGGTGCGTTCACAGCCAACGGATAGATCTGGATGGTCACCGCCAGCGCAGCCGCGAACACTGCAAAGGCGCGGATATGGCCGACCCGTTCGACCACCCGTTCGGCGAACACGGTGCCCAGCGTGAAGCCCACCGAATAACACACCAGAATCCAGCCGATCAGGCTGGTGGAAAAGTTCTCCATGCTCAGGCGCAGGCCCAGCAGCGTCATCAGGAATGCGTTACCGCTGACCAGCAGCGCGATGCTGGCGATCAGAGCGATCAGAGAAGTGGCCAAACGCGTCATCGAAACACCGAAACAACGAACAAAAAAGATTTAAGGTTCAACGCCTCGGGCAAGCGCCGAGGACTGTGGAGCGCCACCGGCGAGCACGCTGGCCCGTCAGGCGGGTTCGATCACCAGCTGCGGATGATCGAAGGCGATACGCCCGGCGATGGCCGCCATTTCCGGGCGCGGCTGCGGATAGACCCAGCCGGCATCCGTGTAGCACGCGCCATCGACCACGACATGGTAGTAGCAGGTATCGCCCTTGTACGGGCAATGGGTCTGTTTGTGCGAACGCTGCAAAACCCCGGCCTCGATCGCCTGCCACGGCAGATAGAAGCGATCGGCATAGCCGCGCTCGCTCAGCCGCAGGGCCATATTGGTACGGCCGATCACGCGTGTACCCACACGAACGCACAGTGGCTGTTCGTATGGATGCAGTTCGATGCGGTCGTCGAAATAGGCGGCCATGAGGGCTCCCATTGCCTGGCGCAGGTGGTTGATCTGGCGTAAAGGCGCACCCTGTCGGGAGCGCATGATCTGGTGCCTTGGCAGCACAAATCAAGCAAGACAGATGAAATTTCGATGACGAGGCAAAGATGGGCACAATACAACCGCGTGGTGCGGCCCGATAGCCGGCCTGGCGGCGACCGCGGCGCGTGCTGTGTCGGTGCGCCGATGGTCTTTGAATCTGGCAAGGAATGAGCAATGGATTTCTTTTATAACGCCCCCGAACGCGTAGTCGACGAAGTGATCGACGGCCTGGCGCGTATCGCGCCGATCAAACGCAGCGCGCCGGCCCACGGGGTCCGTGTCGTGGTCGATCGCGACTGGGACAAGTCGCGGGTCGCGGTCCTGTCGGGCGGCGGGGCCGGGCACGAACCCGCGCATGCGGGCTTTGTCGGCGCCGGCATGCTCGCCGGCGCGATCGCGGGTGATGTGTTCACCTCGCCCAGTGTCGAAGCCGTACTGGCCGCCATTCGTGCCACCTGTGGCGAGGCCGGCTGTCTGCTGGTCATCAAGAACTACACCGGCGATCGGCTCAATTTCGGGCTGGCCGCGGAACGCGCCGCGCGCGAAGGCTATCGCGTACGCAGCGTGATCGTGGCCGACGATATCGCGCTGCCTGAGGCTCAGCAGAAACGCGGTCTGGCCGGTACCGTGCTCGTGCACAAGATCGCCGGCCACTACGCGGCCACGGGTGCCGATCTGGATACGGTTGCCGAGATCGCCCAGCGCGTATGCGACGGGCTGTGCTCGATCGGGCTGTCGTTATCCAGCTGCACGCTGCCCGGCCATGCCATCGATCGGCGCGCCGCCGAGTTGGGGCTGGGCATCCACAACGAGCCCGGCGTACGTGAAGTCGACCCCGACGATGCCGGCGACGCCATGCAGCTCGTACTCGACCCGTTGCTGGCCGCGCTTGCCGAACGCAGCGACGATACCTCGCCGCTGATCGTCATGCTCAACAATCTCGGCAGCTGCGCGACCCAGGAAATGGGCGTATTGCTCAACGAATTGCTCGCTCGTCTGCCCGCCGAGCGCGTTGCCCAGGTCGTCGCCCCCGCGCCGTTGATGACCTCGATGGACATGCACGGTTTTTCGGTCACGCTGCTGGCCGCCGAAGACGACTTCGTCGAAGCGCTGCAATCGCCGGTGTCGGCCACCGCCTGGCCGGGCCTGTATCAACCGCGCGACATCGAAACCTTCGACGTCGAATTGAGCGTGCGCTCGGACGAACCCGTGGGCGAACGCGATTCGGCACGCGAACAGCGTATCGAACACGTCGTACAACGGCTGATCGAATCCCGGGACGAACTCGACGCACTCGATGCCAAGGCCGGCGACGGCGATACCGGCACGACGTTTGCCGCCGGTGCCCGGGCGATCGGCGAGGCCCTGAGCGCAGGGGCGCTTTCCAGTGGCGACGAGGCCCGTCTGGCCTACGAACTCGGCGAAATACTCGCCCGCGATATGGGCGGCTCCAGTGGCGTGCTGCTGTCGATTCTGTGTACCGCCACGGGCGCGGCGCTGGCCGAGGGCAGCGACTGGCCCGCCGCCCTCGCGCGCGGTATCGAGCGCATGCAGCATTATGGCGGCGCCACCCAGGGCGATCGCACCTTGCTCGATGCGCTGATTCCCGCCGTCGAGGCGCTGGCCGAAGGTCACGATCTGACGGCAGCCGCCCAGGCCGCCCGCGACGGCGCCGATGCCACCCGCGCCATGACCCACGCCGGCGCGGGGCGCTCGGCCTATGTGCCCGAAAACGCCCTGCGCGATCTCACCGACCCCGGCGCGGAGGCGATCGCCCGCGTCTGGGAGCGACTGGCCGAAGGCTAGCTCGGCCGGTGCTTCATCTGTTGCATGAGGCGCAACAGATGAAGCGTGCCGGTTGTCGCGATGCAACAGTTGTCGCGTGCTGATATGCCTGCGGTGGAGCTCGCCTGCTGATACACGTTTCCTGTAAAACTCTTATTAAAACAGAAAGCTAAGGCGATTTTCGTCGCGGCTGCCGGGCGCGCCATTCGTGCGCGAATACGCTGGCACGCGCCTTGCTCCTGCCCTCGTCAATAAAACGCGGCCTGCATGACAGCCGCATAAAAATGGCGTTCGAGGAGATACCCAAAACGGCGTGCCCACGCGATGTCGGTTCGGCTGCGATAGCAGTCGGCGCATCGTGTATCGGCGTGGCGTCGACGACCGGCCTCGAGCGTCTTCTTACGACAAGGAGCGCTATTCATGAGCAAGCCGGCAGAATCCGAGCAGAACTTTATCGACGGCCGTTTCGTCGCTGCCCGCGGCGAGTCGATCGCGGTCGAGAATCCGGCCACCCAGGCCACCATCGGTCATATTCCGGACAGCGACGCGGACGTCGTGAATACGGCCGTGGCTGCCGCGCGTCGCGCCCAGCCGGCCTGGGAAAAGCGCCCGGCGATCGAGCGCGCCGGTTACCTGCGCCAGATCAGCGCCAGGCTGCGCGAACGGGTCGCCGAGTTCGCCGACATCATCGTGCGCGAGCAAGGCAAGGTACGGGCGCTCGCCGAGGTGGAAGTCAATTTCACCGCCGACTATATCGACTACATGGCCGAGTGGGCCCGTCGTATCGAGGGCGAGGTCATCGAAAGTGACCGGGCGGGCGAAAGCATCTTTTTGCTGCGCAAGCCCGTGGGCGTGGTGGCCGGCATCCTGCCCTGGAATTTCCCGTTCTTTCTGATCGCCCGCAAGATGGCGCCGGCATTGGTGACCGGCAACACCGTGGTCATCAAGCCCAGCGAGGAAACGCCGCTCAATGCCTATGCGTTCGCGAAGCTGGTTGCCGAAACCGATCTGCCCGCCGGCGTCTTCAATCTGGTGGGCGGCCGCGGTGCGAGCACCGGCGATGCGCTGTGTGCCCACCCTGATGTGCGCCTTATCACCTTTACCGGCAGCGTGGCCACCGGTTCGCGCATCATGGCCACGGCGGCGAAAAACCTCACCCGGGTGAACCTCGAACTCGGCGGCAAGGCGCCCGCGATCGTGCTCGCCGATGCCGATCTCGACCTGGCAGCGAAGGCGATCTGTGATTCGCGCACCATCAACACCGGCCAGGTCTGCAACTGCGCCGAGCGCGTCTATGTCGAGAAGCGCGTGGCCGAGCAGCTGGCAGAAAAGATCGCGGCTCATCTCAAGGCAACGCGCTACGGCGATCCGTCGGTCGAAAACGAGCTGGACATGGGCCCGCTCATCAACCGAGCCGGGCTGGACAAGGTCGCTGCCATGGTCGAGCAGGCCAAGGCCGACGGCGCCACGGTGGTGACCGGCGGCAGCACGGCCGACCTGGGCCAGGGTTATCACTATCTGCCCACGCTGCTGACCGATTGCCGGGCTGACATGGCGATCATGCGCGACGAAATCTTCGGCCCGGTGCTGCCCATGCAGACCGTCGATTCACTGGATGAAGCCATCGCGCTCGCCAACGATTCCGACTACGGCCTGACCTCGTCCATCTACACCACCAACATCAACGCCGCGATGCAGGCAGTACGCGGGTTGCAGTACGGCGAAACCTATATCAACCGCGAGAATTTCGAGGCCATGCAGGGCTTTCATGCCGGCCGTCGCAAGTCCGGCATCGGCGGTGCCGACGGCAAGCACGGCCTCTACGAGTTCATGGAGACGCACATCGTCTACATGCAGCACGGCTAACCGCACCGAGGAGAACAAACACAATGAAAACGACACGATTCAATTCCACGCTCGCCTGGCACCGGCGTGCCGGCCTGGCATTGGCGCTGTTCGCGTTCTGCCAGCCCATGGCTTTCGCCGAAACCGGCAGCGGTACACGCGGGCCGGCCGATGTCGACGGCGAGCGCATCATCAAGGCCGACAAGGAACCCGGCAACTGGATGAGCACGGGCCGGACCTACGACGAGCAGCGCTACAGCCCGCTTGACGAAATCAACGACGACAACGTCGACGAGCTCGGCCTGGCCTGGCAGTACAAGCTGGACGTCGATCGCGGCGTCGAAGCGACGCCGATCGTGGTCGACGGCGTGATGTATACCACCGGTGCCTACAGCATCGTGTACGCCTTCGATGCCGCTTCGGGCGAGCTCCTGTGGAAACACGACCCGAAGGTCGATCGCACCAAGGCGGCAAGCTTTTGCTGTGGTGTGGTCAACCGCGGCGTGGCGGTATGGAAAGGCAAGGTCTTTCTGGGCACGCTGGACGGGCGCATGGTGGCCATCGACGCTGCCAGCGGCAAGGAAGTCTGGTCGGTGGATACCATCATCGACCACGATCGCAGCTACGGCATTACCGGCGCGCCGCGTATCGTCAAGGACAAGGTCATCATCGGCAACAGCGGCGCCGAATTTGGCGTACGCGGCTATATCACCGCCTACGATACGGAAACGGGCGACAAGGCCTGGCGCTTTTTCACGGTGCCCGGCGACCCGGCCGAACCGCAGGAAAACGAAGCCCTCGAAATGGCGGCCAAGACCTGGCACGGCGATGCCTGGATCGAGCAGGGCGGCGGCGGCACGGCCTGGGATTCCATGGCCTACGACCCCGACCTGAACCTGCTCTATGTCGGTGTAGGCAACGGCTCGATGTGGAACTACAAGGCACGCTCCGATGCCAAGGGCGACAACCTGTTCCTGTCGTCGATTCTGGCCATCAACCCGGACAACGGCGAGTATGTCTGGCATTACCAGACCACGCCCGGCGATGCCTGGGACTACACCGCGACCCAGCACATGATCCTGGCCGATCTCGAAATCGACGGCGAGCAGCGTGAAGTGATCATGCAGGCGCCAAGAACGGCTTCTTCTACGTGCTCGACCGCAAGACCGGCAAGGTGATTTCGGCCGAGAAATATGCGCCGGTCAACTGGGCCGAAAAAGTGGACCTGGAAACCGGTCGTCCGGTGTTTACCGACCATGCCAAGTACTGGGAACAGGACGGTCCGGTCGTCGTACAGCCCGGCTTCTGGGGTGGTCACGACTGGCAGCCGATGTCCTACAACCCGAACACGGGTCTGGTCTATATTCCCAAGCACTACTTCGAGGTGACCTACGAAGACGTGCGTGATCCGGAATGGACGCCGCAGAAGGGGTTCTACCAGCTCGGCACCAAGGCCGCGGCCATGTCCGACGACGCCGAGGAAATGCAGTCCTGGGCCGATCGCTGGACCGGCGGCCTGCTGGCCTGGGACCC
This sequence comes from Salinisphaera sp. T5B8, assembly GCF_040361255.1. Lineage (NCBI taxonomy): Bacteria > Pseudomonadati > Pseudomonadota > Gammaproteobacteria > Salinisphaerales > Salinisphaeraceae > Salinisphaera > Salinisphaera sp. T5B8. Next base: position 274,779 of record NZ_APNG01000003.1, read on the forward strand.
GGTCAAGCAGGAAAAGGTCTGGGAGGTACCGCACAAGACCATTTTCAACGGCGGCACGCTCTCGACGGCGGGCAACCTCGTGTTCGAGGGCACGGCCGACGGGCGTGTGGTTGCCTATCGCGCCACCGACGGCAAGAAGCTGTGGGAATCGCCGGCGAACAGCGGCGTGATGGCTGCGCCGGTCACCTACAAGGCCGGCGGCGAACAGTACGTCACCTTCATGGTCGGCTGGGGCGGTGCGTTCTCCACCTTCGCGGGCGGTCAATCCAAGAATGCGGGCGTGCGTCCTTATGCCGAGGTGCTGACGTTCAAGATCGGTGGCGACGAAAAACTGGCGGAGCCGAACTTCCCGCCGCTGGCCAAGCCTGAGCCGCCGAAGCAGACGGCAAGCGCGGCAGACATTGCCGAAGGCAAGGACCTGATGAATGGCCACTGCAGCCAGTGTCACGGCATGAACGCCGCCAGCGGTGGCGTAACGCCCGATCTACGGCGTCTGTCGGCCGATACCCACGATCATTTCAAGGCGATCGTGATGGGTGCGCGTTTGAGCAAGGGCATGCCGTCCTATGCCGAGGTGCTCGAGCCGGCCGAGATCGACAAGATCCATGCCTATCTCATCAAGCGGGCCAATGATCTGCTCGACGAGGAATACGGCGACGACCAGTAAAGGCGCGTTGCTGTCGTAGCAACACAGGCCGCGTCATCCGACGCGGCCTTTTTCATGCGTACAGCATGGCTGGAACCGCTGCTTCTAGTGCCGGTATTTGGGATCGACGATTTGCAGGCGGGCCATGCGCCGATAGATGGTCGAACGGGCGACGGACAGATCACGCGCCACCCGGGCGATATTCCAGTTGTGCTCGCGCAGATGGGCGAGTAGATGTTCACGCGGTGTGCCGGGCTGTTCGTCGGCGGGCAGCGTGGCTCGTTCGTCGGGCACAACGGTCGTATCGGCCGTCGATAGCGCGGCCGGTAGATCTGCCATATCGATGCCGTCGTCGTCGGCCAGCGCAAGCGCGAAGCGCAATACATTACGCAGCTCGCGTATGTTGCCTGGCCAGTCATGGGCAAGCAGCCGCTCGCGTACGCCCGGCTTTAGGCGGGCGCGGCAACCCAGCGCCTCGGCTTCGTGTTCAAGCAGGCGGTCGATAAGCCAGTCGAGATCGCTGCGTTGGCGCAGCGCAGGCAGCGATAAGGTGCCGCCGGCCAGGCGGTAGTAGAGATCCTCGCGAAAGGTCCCTGCCGCGACCAGCGTGGTGAGATCACGATGCGTCGCGGTGATCACGCGCACGTCCAGCGCGACGGGCGTATCGCTGCCCAGCGGCAATACCTCGCGTTCGGCCAGCACGCGGAGCAGGCGTGTCTGTAGCGCCACCGGCATGTCGCCTATCTCGTCCAGGAACAGGGTGCCGCCATGTGCCTGTTGCAGCAGGCCCTTCATGCCGTGTTGGCGTGCGCCGGTAAATGTGCCGGGTGCATAGCCGAACAGCTCGCTTTCGATCAGCGACTCGGGCAGGGCAGCGCAGTTGATCGCCACGAAGGCCGCGCTCGAGCGGCTGCTGGCGTCGTGTAATGCGCGTGCGAGCACTTCCTTGCCGCTGCCGGTTTCGCCCTGAATGAGCAGATCGATCGGCTTGTCGGCCAGGCGTGCTGCCTGGGCAATCAGGCGCTGCATGGGGGCGTCGTCACCCGCCATGGCCTGCAGCCTGCCCCTGCGCGCGGGCGCGGGCGCGGGCGCGGGCAGTGGGCGTGTGATGCTTTTGCTTGAGCGGCGCGGTTGGGACATCGCCGCATGGAATGTGTCGTCGGACCAGCTGCGCAGGCGTACGCCGTCGTGATCCTGTTTGAGTGCATGAACGCGCGCGTTGCCGTCGCGAAAGAAAGCGCCGATGCCGTGCCCTAGCGGGCTTTGGCCGTTGGGTGGCTGGAGCGTCTGGCGCGCGCCGGTATTCGCGCCCACGATCATGCCGTCATCATCGAGGGCCAGGATCAGGTCGGCATGGTTGTCGACGAATGCGGCACTCCGGCCCAGGCGCAACAGCCAGTGATCGCGAAAATGATGGCTGAAATAACTGTCCTCGATGAGACGCGCATATAGCGATGTCAGATGCCAGGCCAGTTGCTGGCCCTCACGCGCGCCCGGGACCGATAACGCCGAGATATCGAGCACCGCGGCCACGCGACCGTAGGGGTCGTGTAGCGGTGCGGCAGTACAGCTCAGATCGAGATTGCCTGCATAGAAATGATCGGCCCGATGGCAGGTCAGTGTTCTTCGTTCGGCAATACAGGTGCCGATGCCATTGGTGCCGACCACGGCTTCACCCCAGATTGTGCCGGCACGCAGACCGGCTGCCTGCAGGGCCGGGTCGGCGCGCTCGCCGCCACGGCATTCCAGGGCAATGCCGTCGCTATCCGCGAGCATGGTGATATAACCCTGGCCTGCGATATGGCCATAGAGCTGGTCCATGCCGGTACGGGCGATATCGAGGTATTCGCCGACTCGCTGGCGGCGCTCGCGCAGATCGGCGGCGCTTACGTTCCGAATGCCGGGGTTGTGCTCGGGCTGAAGGCCGTACTCGCGTGCACAGCGCAGCCACGATTCACGGATGAGCCGCTCGCTGTTTTCGCGGGCGGCGACCTGGCCGGAGTCGATGACCCGGCGGACGGTTTCACTGTGCGGCTGTGTCATTTCGGCATCCCGACGGCCGGCTTATGATCCATCACGCCACTATTGCCGGTACGCGCGTTGGCTGCAACCGGCACGTGGCTGTGGCTCAAGCGTCGGTAAGTGCCTGTTCCACAAAATCCAGCCGGTCCTGGCCGAAGAACAGTTCGCCGTCGACGAGGAAGCTCGGTGCACCGAAGATCCCCATACCGACTGCGGCGTCGGTGGCATCGCGCAGCGCCTGCTTAGTCGCCTCGGCCTCGACCTGGGTTTCGAAGTTGGCGATATCCAGGCCTGCTTCGGTGAGTGTGGCCTTGAGTTGGTGGCTATCGCCGAGGTCGCGGTTATCCACCCACATTGCCCGGAAGATGGCGCGCACGTAGGGCTCGAAGTGGGGCGTGCCCAGATAGGCGATGGCTCCGCGCATGAGCGTGATCGTGTTGAGCGGGAAGGCGTCGTTTACGTGAAAATCGATGTTGTGGCGTTCCGCGACGCGGTGCATGTCGCGCCATAGATAGTCGCGTTTGGAGGCGCAGTCGATCATCGCGGGCGACTGATTGTTGGTCGCCTTGAACACCGCGCCCAGCAGGATCGGGCGCCAGACCAGGCGCGCGCCGGTGCGTTTGAGCAGGCCGGGCAGCTGGGCGTAGGCCAGGTAGGCATTCGGGCTGCCGAAGTCGAAAAAGAATTCGAGGGTCTTGTCACTGCGGATATCGGCCATGGTCGGTCTCTCTCTCTAGAAGGTTTCCATCCACGGCCTCAAATCGAGTTCGTGGGTCCAGGCATCGCGCGGTTGGCAGTGCAGCTGCCAGTAGGCGTCGGCGATGTGACGCGGATCCAGAATGCCGGCTTTGTTCTTGAGCGCATAGCGTTGCGGGAAATTCTCGCGAATGAAATCCGTATCGATTGCGCCGTCAATGATCGTATGCGCCACGTGAATGCCCTGGGGGCCGAGTTCACGCGCCATGCTCTGGGCCAGCGAGCGCAGGGCGAACTTCGCGCCCGAAAACGCCGAAAAGCCCGCGCCGCCGCGAATCGAGGCGGTGGCACCGGTGAAGATGATGGTGCCGCGTTCGCGCTCGCGCATCATGCGTGCGGCCTCGCGGCCGGTGAGAAATCCGGCAAAGGCCGACATCAGCCACACCTTGTGATAGACCCGTGCGGTGGTTTCGGTAATGCCGAAATGTACGTTGCCGCCGATATTGAAGACTGCGACTTCGAGCGGGCCGACCTCGTTTTCGATGGTGTCGACCATCGCCACGACCTGGTCTTCTTCGCGCGCGTCGCAGCCGAAGGCACGAGCCCGGCCGCCGTCGGCCTCGATCTGGGCCACCAGCGGTTCGAGACGGGCCGCGCTGCGCCGGGCCACGCAGGCCACATAGCCTTCGGCCGCGAAACGTCGAGCAATGGCGCCGCCGGTCGCATCGCCCGCGCCCACCACCAGCATCGCTCGCCGAGGCGTGCTCATGCTGCGGCCTGTGTATCGAATACCAGACAGGTTGTCGTGGCGTGGGCGTAGAGGGTGTCGTCGGGCCCGACCAGCCGGGCCTCGGCGGTGGCGACACGACGCCCGACATGGACAATCTCGCCGATCGCCCGTACCCGCGTAACCTGGTCGGTGAGCGCGCGTACGTAGTTCACTTTCAGTTCGAGGGTCGTATAGGCGCGCCCGGCGTCCAGCGTGCTGTGCACCGCACAGCCCACGGCAGAGTCGAGCACAGCGGCGAACCAGCCGCCGTGCACCGTGCCCAGCGGGTTGTAGTGGGCACGCGACGGCTTGCCCTGGAATACCGCGCGGCCATAGCTCACCTCGACCAGTCGGAAATCCAGCGTATGGCCAATCGGCGCATTCAGGCCGCTGCCTTCGAGTGCCGATGACAACAGCGCCAGGCCGCTGCAGCGTGTGGGGTCGGTCGGCGCGACCTGGGTGGGTGCGGCCTGGTCCAGACGGGATTCCGTAGCCAGCCAGTCATCGATTCGGTCGGTTTGCATGATGCGTCCAGTTGATATTTGTATATACAAGTATCAGGCGATAACGGTGCGGTCAATCTTGCATCGCTGCGGCTGCGACGAACGGCTTCGATCGAGTCGACGGCGGTAGCGGTAAGTCAGCGTTTCGTCCTTGTGCGGCCCGGCGATCGTCCAGCACAGATCGGAACCGGCATCCACGAGCGTTAGCCGCGCGTCATAGCGGTCGGCGCCGCACAGATGGCTGTCGGCCGCGACAAACACATCGGCGCGTATGGCAACGAGATCGAACAGCCAGACGGCCGCCTCACGGCCGAAGCGCTCGTGCCAGAGGGCGATGCGGTCGTCATGGCACTGCCATCGATAGACATTGCGAAACGCCACCGGCGCGCCGCTCGCTTCGGGCGTGAACGTGCCGCTTTCGTGAAAGCGCAGGCCGTCTTCGTCGTCGCCGATGCGGACCTCGGCCTCGCCCTGGCCAGCCCAACCGGTGCGTGAATGTGGCCCGGGCCGCGCCGTAAATCGCAACCGGCGAATGGCGGCCAGGCATTCGCGCAGCTCTATAATCGCGGGCTGATTGGTACGGGATGAGGCGAGTCGGGACATGGCGATACTGGTAGGCGTGACGCTGCTATGGGCGTTTTCTTTCAGCTTGATCGGCGTCTATCTGTCCGGCCAGGTGGATGCCACCTTTGCGGTACTCACGCGCATTACGCTGGCGCTGCTGGTGTTTGCGCCCATGATGCGCCTTCGCGGGCTGGGCTGGCGACTGGCCCTGGCCTTGATGGCGGTGGGCGCGGTCGAGCTCGGGCTGATGTATGTGTTTTTCTATCAGTCGTTTCTGTGGCTGTCGGTGCCCGAGGTCTTGCTGTTCACGATCCTCACGCCGATCTACGTCACGCTGCTCGACGACGCCCTCAAGCGGCGCTTCGATGCCCGCTGCCTGCTCGCAGCGCTCGGCGCGGTCGCGGGTGCTGCAGTGATTCGCTACCAGCCGATCAGTGCCGATTACTGGCGCGGCTTTCTCATCGTGCAGGGGGCGAACCTGTGTTTCGCGGCCGGCCAGGTTGCCTACCGCCGTCTGGCGCGCGTACTGCCGACGGACATGCCACGACGTGCGTTGTTTGGCTGGTTTTTTGCCGGGGCCTGGCCGTTGGCCTTCCTGCTGTTTCTCGCCCTGGGCGACACCGATCGCCTGGCGTCGACGCCGGTGCAATGGGGCGTGTTGCTGTGGCTCGGTCTGATGGCCTCGGGGCTGGGTTTCTATGCCTGGAATCAGGGCGCGACCCAGGTCGATGCCGGCACCCTGGCGGTCATGAACAACGCGTTGATCCCGGCCGGGCTGGCGGTGAATCTGATCTTCTGGAATCACGACGCCGATGTGCTGCGTTTGATTATCGGCGCGCTGGTGATCGTCGCCGCGCTGTGGCTGAGCCGGCGTCGAACGCCGGCGCGTACTTAACCGGTCGGCTCGGTACGGCCCGATTCGGTGTCGCTCGAGTCTTCCAGAGCTGCGGTCAGCGTATCGAGCAGCGCGTGCAGTTGGTTGATTTCGGCGGTGCCGAGGCGTTCGTTGAGCGCCTGCTGAGCGTGTTTCCAATGCTGCTTTGCCTGTTCGCGGCGCGCGCGCCCGGCCGGCGTGGCCTCGATCAGTCGGCTGCGGGCATCCTCACCCGCACGACGACGAATCCAGCCCTGGCGTTCCAGCGTGGCCAGCGTGCGTGTCAGCGTTGAATTGTCCAGACGCATGCGCCGAGCCAGTTCACCGGCCCGCAGCGGGCCGAAGGCGATGATATGGGAGAGCAGAGAATACTGGGTGCCCTTGAGACCGGCCTCGCCGAGATAATCGTCGTAATGCCGGGCCACGACACGCCCGAGCTGGTGCAGCTTGAAATTGGTACAGCCCTGGGGACGATCGGCAACGATGCTCATTGGCGTATTGTGCGCCAGCCACAACGCAGTGCAAGCGCCCGGCGGCTAGCCTGGCTTGGTATGGGCTGCAAAGGCGTTGCCCTGCGGACCGTCCAGCGCGGCGCTGCGCCGGGCGATCACCTGCAATGCCGCGAGCCACACCAGCGGCACGATCTCGATGAAGATGCGTTGTTCGACCATGCGCCCGACCACGATGGCCACCAGCGCCAGTGGCACGGCGAAAAAGATCAGCAGCACGGCTAGCCGGCGGTCGAGATAGCGATGCCATAACAACACCGGCAGATACAGCGCGGCGGTGAAGCGGGCCAGATAGGTGACCAGATAGAGCGGGTTCGACAACGCCTCAAGGTTGTAGAACAGATGAAACTCGTAGGCGGTATTACCCAGGTGCGCGTTCGGATTGGTATTGCCGGCAAATAGCGCAGACAGCGGTATCTGAATGGCCACAAAGACGAGCGTTTGCGCGGCCACCATCAATGCGGTTCGCTTGAGGCCCGCGACCGGCCAGAGTACGAGCGCGAACGCGGGCACCAGAAAGACCGTGGTTTCGCGATTGAGCGTCGCTAATGCGAAGACGAGCAGATACCAGGCAAAGCCGCGCATGCTGGGCTCCCGGGTCAGGCGCACCATCAGCAACACCAGTGCCAGTGTGAACATGGCCGCTGGCAGATCGTAGACGTAGTAAAAGATTGCGCGTGGTGTCCAGCCGCCGATATCCAGCAGCGGTCGATCGAGCGACAGGGCTGCAGCCATCTGCAGATCGGGCGCGATCAGATGCAGCAGCATGGGCACCAGCACGGTAAAGGCGAGCAGGCGGCGTACCGGTTCGCTGCGTCCTACCTCGAACACCACCAGCGCGCGATAGGCCAGGGCGATGAGCAGCATCCAGCCGGCGACCTCCATGAGTGCGAACAGCAGTGTTTCGCCCACCGGTGCGATCTGCTGAATGCCTGCAGCGATCGCGGGGAGCAGGAGGCGGTGCTGAAACGGTTCCACCGCCTGGAAATGGACCAGCTTTTCGAAGGTCGCGAGTTCGAACGGGCGCGTGGTGGTCAGGCGCAGACAGCTTAGAAACAGGGCGAGAAACAGGCTGGCCAGCCACCACGCACAGCGTTCGAGCGGCGTGGCGTGATAGGCATTGGGCGCAGACAGGATGGGCGGCGACATTCCGAACCTCGAAACGAGCAATACGCTGAAATCGTGACTTTCGCAGTGCGCGAAAACATGGCAGTCGATCCGCCCCTCGTATCGAATCGCTGCACCAATATAGGCGCTGTCGTGCGTTATTGCGAGATATACGTAATGTCCAGGCCTCAACCCGACATCTCGGGCCACACCGTGAGTTTGCCCCGGCAACGCCGGTGAACTGCTATGGTCGCAACGCGCGGCGATACGGCGCCGTTCGTGTGTCGCCGCCCGCTGATCAAACAAGGAGGCCCGGCATGAAAGCAGCCGTATTACGTGCGCCCGGCGGCTTGGATCGTATCGAAATCGCCGAGCGCGCGCCGCGCGCGCCCGAAACGGGCGAAGTATGTGTACGTATCACGGCCAGTTCGCTGAATTTTCACGACTATGCCGTGGCCAACGGCAGTATTTCCGTGCCCGACGGGCGCGTGTTGATGTCCGACGGCGCGGGCGAGGTGGTCGAAACCGGCGCCGGTGTGAATGAATTCGCTACAGGCGATCACGTGGTATCGACTTTCTTCCCCAACTGGGAAGATGGGCCGATCACCCCGGCCAAACGCGATGGCACGCCGGGCGATCGCGGCGAAGGCGTGGCTGCGGAATATGTCACCGCGCCGGCGAGCGCGTTTACCCGTGCCCCGGCCGGCTACAGCGCCCAGCAGGCGGCGACCTTGCCCTGTGCGGCGCTGACCGCCTGGCGTGCGTTGATGGTCGAAGCGCGTATCAAGCCCGGCGATACCGTACTCACGCTCGGCACGGGCGGGGTGTCGATCTTTGCGCTGCAATTCGCGCGCGCGGCCGGTGCCCGCGTGATTGCCACGTCCAGCGCTGATGCCAAGCTCGAGCGCCTGCGCGCGCTGGGCGCCGATGCCACCATCAACTACACCGAGGATGCGGACTGGGGCAAGACGGTCAAACGTCTCACCGACGGCCGCGGCGTCGATGCCGTGGTGGAAATCGGCGGCCCCGGCACGCTCGCGCAGTCGATCGCCGCCTGTCGCATGGGCGGGCATATCAGCCTCATCGGTGTGCTCACCGGGCTGGCCGGCGAAGTGCCCACGGCCGCGTTTTTCTATTCCAACCTCAACATGACCGGCATCACGGTCGGCAGCCGTGCCCAGCAACAGGATATGGTGCGGGCGATCGAGGCAAGCGGTATCGAGCCGGTTATCGACCGCTGCTTTGCACTGGACGAACTCGCGGATGCCTTCCGTTATCAGGAAAGCGGCCAGCATTTCGGCAAGATCGGCGTTACGATCTGAGCCGTCGCCCAACGAGCACATCCGAATGAACCCAACGTCATCAACCGACCGCTCGCCATTCAATGTGGTTTTGCTGGCAACCGGCGGCACCATTGAAAAAACCTACGATGCGCGCTCCGGGCAGCTGTCGCTCGATCAGCCGGTCATCGAAAGCCTGCTCGAACGCCTGGACATGCCGGATGTCTCGGTGGTGGTCGAACGCCTGATGGCCAAGGATTCGCTGGACATGACCGATGCCGACCGCGAGGCGATCGTTGCGGCGGTGACGGCGATCAGCGAACGCGGCACGGCCGATGCGCTGGTCATCACCCACGGCACGGACACACTCGCGGAAACGGCCGCGGCCCTGCACGCCGCACTCGCAACGCCTACGTTACCGGTGGTGCTGACCGGCGCCATGCGGCCCTACCGTGTGGCCGACAGCGACGGTGCCCAGAATGTTGCCCAGGCCTTGATGGCGGCACGGCTGCTCGCTCCCGGTGTGCATGCCGTCATGCACGGGCGCGTGATCGCGGGCGAGCGCGTGGTCAAGGACTACGAACGCCTGACGCTGACCACTCGCAGCTAGTGCGCGCGTTGTTTCGCAACCGCCCGGCCCGCCAACCGGTACCGGTTCCGCTGTCATGCCCCGCGTAGCACCGGCGCTCACCGAGGGCTCGATCGTCCGTGCGCTGTTTTCGCTGGCGGTGCCGATCGTGTTCGCCAACCTGTTGCAGACCGCCTATCAGCTTATCGATACCTTCTGGGTCGGCCGGCTCGGCGCGAGTGCGGTAGCCGCGGTATCGCTGAGTTTTCCGGTAATTTTCTTTCTGCTCTCGCTCGGCCTGGGCCTGGCCGTCGCCGGCACCATTCTGGTGGCCCAGTACCAAGGGCGTGGCGATACCGCGATGGTCAACCGCGTCTCGGCGCAGGCGCTGATCGGCGTCGGGGCCATCTCGCTGGTGTTAGCCGTGCTCGGTGTGCTCGGCGCGCATGCGGTGGTGGCGTTTCTCGGCGCCACCGACGATGTGCTGCCCATGGCGACCCGCTATCTGCGGGTGTCGTTCGTGGGCCTGCCGTTTCTGTTTGCCTATGTCATCTTCCAATCGCTCATGCGCGGAGTGGGCGATGCGCGCACGCCGCTGGCCATCGTGACTGGCACGGTGGCGCTGAACTTCGTGCTCGACCCCTTGTTTATTCTGGGCTGGGGGCCGGTGCCGGCCATGGGCGTCAGCGGCGCGGCGCTGGCCACCGTCATCACCCAGGGATTGGCCGCGGTCGTGGGCCTGGCCATGCTGTTTTCCGGGCTGTACGGCATTCGCCTGGTGCGCACGCATCTGGTGCCCGATTTTGCCCTGATCTGGCGTTTGCTCAAGCTCGGACTGCCCGCGGCCGTGGAGCAATCCACGCGCGCGCTCGGGCTGATGCTCATGACCGTGCTGGTGGCCGGTTTTGGCACGGTTACATTGGCGGCCTACGGCATTGGCACGCGCATGCTCAGTTTCGTGATCATTCCCGCGCTGGGCCTGTCGCAGGCCAGCTCGGCGTTGATTGGCCAGAATATCGGTGCCCGACGTATCGACCGGGCCGAGCACACGGCGTGGCTGAGTGCGGGCATCGGCTTTGTGCTGCTGTCGCTGGTGGGCGTGGTGGTTTTCGTTTTCGCGCGTTCGATCGTCACGTTGTTCGTGCCCGAATCGCCCGCGGTGATCGAAACCGGCAGCCTGTTCGTCCGGATCACGGCGCTGGCCTATGGCGTGGTGGGCGCGCAGATCGTGCTGACCGGTGCGTTTCGCGGCTCGGGCAATACCCTCATCGCCATGGCGATCGCGCTGGTATCGCAATGGATGCTGCAGTTCCCGCTGGCCTGGCTACTGGCCGAGCGCAGCGGGCTGGGCGCGACCGGCATCTGGATTGCCTACCCCATTCAGAATGTGCTTACCGCCGTGATCGTGGTGATCTGGTTTGCGCGTGGCAGCTGGAAACATCGCAAGGTCATCGACGAACCCGGCGCGCCCGACGACGTATCGCGCTATCGGCCGGGCAGCGTGACCAACACCACCCTGCGCTAGCCCCGGCGCGAGGCCGTCACCGTACATATCGGCATGGCAAAGCGCCCCACAGCGCGTAGGCTATGCAGTCAGCAAACCGAGTTTTTCGCGATCCCACGAGAGCCTTCATGAGTCACGCCCTGTCGACGCATTCCAGAACCCACCTGCTCGCGCTGCTGGGGATCGCCGCGTTCTTTCTCGCTAGCGGGATCGGGCATTTCCTCTTTCCCGATTTCTTTCTCGCCATCGTGCCGGACTATATCCCCATGCCGGCAGTCATGGTGGCCATCAGCGGCCTGGGCGAACTACTGGGCGCGATCGGCATTCTCATGCGGCGTACGCGCCGGCTGGCCGGTTTTGGCCTGCTGCTGCTCACGCTGGCCGTGTTCCCGGCCAATGTCTACATGGCCCAGAACCCGGAACAGTTCAGCGATTTCGCCCCCTGGCTGCTTTATGCACGCCTGCCGCTCCAGCTGCTCATCCTGCTGTGGATCGCCTACGCGATGCGCCGCGCGCGTAGCGGCTACGGCGATTTCTACTAACCGCGCGTAAAGCCGCGCGCCGAGGCCGCTTGGCCGCGTAGGTGGATGAGATGGATCCGCTCCTCCTAATCGGCGTCAAT